>NZ_JBEZWL010000003.1:0-160488 GCF_040648015.1 Streptomyces sp. NPDC029216
GTGGGCGGTTTGGGGGTGGGGTTGCGGGGCGGGCCCGGGCCTTTGGCGCCCCGGGCCCGGCCCTCCGTCGTGTGCGGGGTCCTCAGACCCGTTCGCGGACCTGGCTGTTGGACGAGCCGCCACCCGGGGTTTCGTCGAACTCGTCCGCCATGAAACCGGCGAACATGACCGCGACCAGCACGGCGCCCAGCACGATGCCGATCGCGCCCAGGATGATGCCGGCGAGCGCGACCCCGCCGTTGGTGGCCTCGCCCCGGTTCGCCTTGCCGCGGCCGAGCGCGCCGAAGACGACCGCGGCTATGCCGAGCGCGATCGCGAAGAAGCTCGTGACGCAGCCGACGACCGCGAGGATGCCGAGGACCAGCGCGGTGACGCCGAAGCCGTTGCTCGGGCCGGGGCCGTAGGCCTGGTACCCGGTGTAGCCCGGGTATCCGGGCGCGGGCGGGTAGCCGGGCGTGCCCGGATAGCCCGCGGGGGCCTGGTACCCCGCAGGGGGCTGGTACCCCGCAGGGGGCTGGTAGCCCGGGTAGCCGTACCCGGGCTGGGCGGGCGGCTGGGGTGCGGCCGGGCCGGGCTGCCCGTAGCCGCCCTGGGCCGGGTAGCCGTACGCGGCGCCGGGTACCGGAGGCGTCGGCGCGGGTGCCGCCGTCGGCGGGGTCCCGTCGGCTCCCGGCATCCCCACGACCGTCGGCTGGTCGTGGACGGACGGACGGCCCGGATTCCCCGGGGCCTGCTGCTGGTCCCCGCCCGGCGCGGCCGCCGGCCTCTCGGGCGGCGCCCACGGGTCCCTCGGCTCAGGGCTCTGGTCGGTCATACGGCACCCCCCTCTCGTACAGCCATGCTAAGCGCTGCCACCGACACCGCCGGGCCTGCCTACGATGAAGCAGACCTGCCCGCACCAGCGTCCCACCGGAGGCCCTCCATGTCCGACCTGCACCCCTTCATCGCGGGGCTGCCCAAGGCCGAACTCCACGTCCACCACGTCGGCTCGGCGTCCCCGCGCATCGTGGCCGAACTCGCCTCCCGCCACCCCGACTCGAAGGTCCCCACCGACCCCGAGGCGCTGGCCGACTACTTCACCTTCACCGACTTCGCCCACTTCATCGAGGTCTACCTGTCGGTCGTCGACCTCGTCCGCACCCCCGACGACGTCCGCACGCTGACCTTCGAGGTCGCCCGCGACATGGCCCGGCAGAACATCCGCTACGCCGAACTGACCATCACCCCCTACTCCTCCACCCGCCGCGGCATCGACGAGAACGCCTTCATGGAGGCCATCGAGGAGGCCCGCAAGGCCGCCGAGTCCGAGCTCGGCGTCATCCTGCGCTGGTGCTTCGACATCCCCGGCGAGGCCGGTCTGGAGGCCGCCGAGGAGACCACCCGCCTCGCCGTCGACCTGCGCCCGGAGGGCCTGGTCTCCTTCGGTCTGGGCGGCCCGGAGATCGGCGTGCCGCGCCCGCAGTTCAAGCCGTACTTCGACCGGGCCCGGGCGGCCGGCCTGCACAGCGTGCCGCACGCCGGCGAGACCACCGGCCCGGAGACCGTCTGGGACGCCATCCGCGAACTGGGCGCCGAGCGCATCGGCCACGGCACCAGCTCCATCCGTGACCCCGAGCTGCTGGCCCACCTCGCCGAGCACCGCATCGCGCTGGAGGTCTGCCCGACCTCCAACATCGCCACCCGCGCCGTGGCGGACCTCGACGAGCACCCGGTCAAGGAGATGGTGCAGGCGGGCGTGCTCGTCACCATCAACAGCGACGACCCGCCGATGTTCGGCACCGACCTCAACAACGAGTACGCGGTCGCCGCCCGCCTCCTCGACCTCGACGAGCGCGGCCTGGCGCAGCTCGCGAAGAACGCCGTCGAGGCGTCCTTCCTGGACCCGGCCGGCAAGGCGAAGCTGACCGCGGAGATCGACGCGTACACCGCCGAATGGCTGGCCCGCTGACTCCCCTTGATCGCTCCGGCCCCTGAGAATGGGGCCATGAGCACCCTGACTGCCGTCGGCCACCGCGGCGATCCCTACCGAGTCCGTGAGAACACCCTCGCCTCCATCGCCTCCGCGTTCGCGCGCGGGGCCGACGCGGTGGAGATCGACGTGCGGCTGACGCGCGACGGAGTGCCGGTCCTGCTGCACGACGAGACGCTGGAGCGGCTGTGGGGCCACGACGTGCGGCTGGACGCCGTCACGGCCCCGCAGCTGAAGGAGCTCGCCGGGGGCGGGATCCCGACCCTGCGCGAGGCGCTGACGGCGGCCGGGGCGGGGCGGCTGATGATCGACCTGCCCGGGGCCACGTTCGAGGCCGTACGGACCGTCGTCGACCTGGTCCGCGAGTGCGGGGCCCGCGACCGCACGGCCTACTGCGCCGGGCCGAACACCATGCTGGCGGTCCGCGCCGCCGACCCGGGCGCGGAGATCGCCCTGACCTGGACCACCCTCTCGCCGCCGCGCCGGGTGCTGATCGACGCGGTGTCCCCGCGCTGGCTCAACTACCGCTTCGGGCTGGTCAGCCGGGAGCTGACGGACGCCCTGCACCGGGACGGGCTGCTGGTGTCGGCCTGGACGGCGGACACCAAGCGGTCGATGCGCGCCCTGATCCGGGCCGGGGTGGACTCCGTCACCACGAACCGGCTGGACGCGCTGGCGGCCGTACGGGCCGAGCTCGGACGGTGACGGGCGGACCGGGCGGGCGCCTGCGCGAGCGCGTCCTGCGGGCGGATCCGCGCTGGCAGGACGTGGGGCTGACGCTGCTGGTGCAGGTGGCGACGACCATCCCCTTCGTGGTTCCCCGCGACCCGAAGGAATCGCCGGCCACCTGGGCGGCCTACCTGTTGACGACGCTGGGCAACGCGCCGCTGGTGTGGCGGCGGCGGGCGCCCGTGGCGGCGCTGATCGGGATGATCGCGGCCGGTTCGGTCTACCAGCTCGCGCTGGACGGGCCGGGGCAGCCGCTGCCGTACGCGGGGCTGATCGGCGTGTACTCGATCGCGTTGCTGCGGCCGCCGCGGGTGCGGCTGGCCGTCGGCGCGGCCGTGGTCGTGGTGATCGCCGTGTCCGTCGGGCTCAACACCGGTACGGCCAGGGAGCTGCTGTTCTCGCTGTTCGTGTTCGCGGCGGCGTTCGCGCTCGGGCGGCTGCAGGCCGTGCGGCAGGCGTACACGGCGGCGGTGGAGGACCGGGCGGCCCAGCTGGAGCGGGCGAACCGGATCGAGGCGGAGCAGGCGGCGGCGCGCGAACGGGCGCGCATCGCGCGGGAGATGCACGACATCCTCTCGCACGCCGTCAGCATCATGGTCGTGCAGGCGGAGGCCGGGCCGGTGGCGGTGCGCCGGGCCCCGGAACGGGCGGAGGCGGCCTTCGAGGCGATCGCCGAGACGGGGCGGGACGCGATGGCGCAGCTGCGGACGATGCTGGGGGTGCTGCGGGCGGAAGAAGCCGCTCCGCGCGCTCCCCAGCCGGGGATCGGGGCGCTGCCGGCGCTGGTGGACCGGGTGCGGGCGAGCGGGCTCGCGGTGTCCTACGAGCGGACGGGCGAGGTGCGGGAGCTGCCGGCCGCGCTGGAGGCGACGGTGCACCGGGTGGTGCAGGAGGCGCTGACCAACGTGGTGAAGCACGCGGGGGCCTCGGCGGTGGACGTACGTCTGGAGTACGGGCCGCGGGAGCTCGCGGTGCGGGTCACGGACGACGGCCGGGGGCCGGCCGGCGGGGCTCCGGGCGGGCACGGGCTGATCGGGATCCGCGAGCGGGCGGCGGCGCACGGCGGGACGGCGTGGACCGGGCCGGGGGCGGACGGGCGCGGCTTCACCGTGCTTGTAACCTCGCCGCTGGAGGTGGGGACGTGACGATCCGTGTGGTGGTGGCCGACGACCAGGAGCTGGTGCGCAGCGGCTTCGCGATGATCCTGGACGTCCAGGAGGACATCGAGGTCGTGGCGGAGGTCGGGGACGGGGCGGCGGCCGTGGCCGCGGTGGAGCGGCTCTCCCCGGACGTGGCGCTGCTGGACGTGCGGATGCCGGTGCTGGACGGGATCGAGGCCTGCCGGGCGATCTCGGCGCGCAGCGGGTGCCGGACGGTGATGCTGACGACCTTCGACTCGGACGAGTACGTCTACGAGGCGCTGCACGCGGGGGCGAGCGGGTTCCTGCTGAAGGACGTGCGGCGGGACGACCTGGTGCACGCGGTGCGGGTGGTGGCGGCGGGCGAGTCCCTGCTGGCGCCCTCGGTGGCGCGGCGGCTGATCGAGGAGTACACGGCGGCGACGGCCCGGCCCTCGGTGCCCTCCTCGGCCGCGGAGCGGCTGGAGGTGCTGACGGCCCGGGAGCGGGAGACCCTGCTGCACCTGGGGCGGGGGCTGTCGAACGCGGAGATCGCGGCGGCGCTGGTGGTGAGCGAGCACACGGTGAAGTCGCACGTGGGGAACGTGCTGGCGAAGCTGGGTCTGCGGGACCGGATCCAGGCGGTGATCTGCGCGTACGAGACGGGTCTGATCGCGGCGGGCGCGGCGGGTCCCTCGCGGGTATCTCCCTCTGGGGAGTGAGGGCCGGCCGGTCGTCTCCCCCGCGCCGGTGAGTTGTCGTACCGCTGAAGACCCCTCTTGTTGGTGATCCGCGACGACCCCTCTGACCTGCACCATTGAGGTCATCGGGGGGCAGCGGGCCCCGCGGTTCGCACACATGGGGGACGTCATGAAGGCACGTACGCGCACGCTGGTCGCCGCCGCTCTGGTCCTGGGCATCGCCGCCGGTCCGGTGGCCGCGGCCCATGCCGCTCCGGCTCCGGCGGCGGCTGCGGTTTCGGCGGGGGTCGCGGGCCCCGTCTTCTCCGCCCCGCCGAACGCGGCGGCGCTGCGGAAGGCGATCGCGGGTCTGGGGCCGCAGCACAAGGACGCGACGGCCGCGCTGGTGCGGGTGGGCGGTACGAGCGGCAGCTGGCAGGGGAGCTCCGGCGTGGCGGACGTCCGCAGCGGGCGCGCGGCGGTGGAGGAGGCCCGCTTCCGGGCCGGTTCGGTGACGAAGACCTTCACGGCGGCGGTGGTGCTCCAGCTGGCCGCCGAGGGCAGGGTGGACCTGGACCGGCCGGTGCAGGACTACCTCCCAGGGCTGCTGCCCGGCTTCGAGCCGGTCACGGTGCGGCAGCTGCTGAACTACACGAGCGGCCTGCAGTCGGCCGACGGTCCGGGCGACGCCTTCGAGGACGAGTACGCCCACCGCTTCGACGTGGTCGACCCGCACGCGCTGATCGCCAACGCGGTGGCGAAGGGGCCGGAGTTCCGGCCGGGCACGAAGCAGCGGTACAGCAACATCCACTACACGGTGCTGGGCGTCCTGATCGAGAAGGTGACGGGGACGGCGTACGACAAGGCCGTCACTGAGCGGATCATCAAGCCGCTGGGCCTGCGCCGCACTTCGTTCCCGTCCCGGACCCAGAACCGCATACCGGGCCCGTACAACCACGGCTACCAGGCGGTGGTGCAGGCCGACGGCAGCCGCTCGCTGGTCGACGTGTCGGACTGGAACTCCTCGTCCAACTGGGCGGCGGGGGACCTGATCTCGACGACGGCGGACCTGGAGCGGTTCACGGTGGCCCTGTTCGGCGGCCGGGTGGTGCCGAAGGCCCAGCTGGAGGAGATGTTCACCGTCCCCGGCGTGCCGGACGCCGAGAACGGCGGGCACGCCGTGCAGACGGCGGGGATGAAGGAGTTCGTCCTCCCGGACGGTACGAAGCTCTACGGCAAGACGGGCTCCCGGTACGGCTACAGCACGGTGATCGGCGGCACCCGGGACCTGTCGCGCACCCTGGTCTACTCGGTGAACGCCACCGACGCCAAGGGCCGGGACACGAACGCGGTGACCTACGGCATCATCGGCGCGGCCTTCGCCAAGTAGTCGGCGCTTGCCTCCGCTTGCAGCACCTCCAGCCGCTTGATCAGGCGGCGCAGCACGAGCAGGGGGAGGATCCCGAACACTCCGAACACGTCAGCCAGAATCCCTGAACACGTAGTTCTCTTGCGAGAGCGTGATCACAGTCCGACGATGGAGTTCCAGCGCTGGGCGAAGGAGCGGCGTTCGGACGAGGAGATGTCGCGGGCCACGACCAGGCGCTTGCGCATGTCGTCGTCCGGGAAGACCAGCGGGTTCTCGGCGAGTTCGGCGGTCTCCTTCTCCGGGGAGGCGGCCAGGACCTCGCGGGCGGCGGGGACCGGGCAGACGTAGTTGACCGCGGCGGCCAGTTCCGCCGCCACCGCCGGGTCGTAGTAGTAGTCGACCAGCGCCTCCGCATTGGCCTTGTGGCGGGCGAGGTTGGGGATGAGCAGGCTCTCCGCCCACAGCTCGGCCCCCTCCTCGGGGACGACGAACTCGATGTCGGGGTTGTCGGCCTTCAGCTGGATGGCGTCGCCCGAGTAGGCCTGGCAGGCCAGGACGTCTCCCTTGCCGAGATCGGAGGTGTAGTCGTTGCCCGTGAAGCGGCGGATGTGCTTCTTCTTCACCATGCTCTCGACCTGGTCGCACATCCGGTGGAAGTCGGCTTCGGTCCAGCGGGTGGTGTCGGTGCCGTTGCCCTGCATCAGCAGGGCGAAGGACTCGTCGAGACCGGAGAAGAGGGTCACCCTGCCCGCCAGGTCCGGGTGTCAGAGGTCCTGGACGGACTTGATCTCGCGGCCCAGCGCCTTGCGGTTGTAGGCGATGCCGGTGATCCCGGACTGCCATGGCACGGTGTGCAGCCGGCCCTGGTCGAAGGCGGGGGAACGCAGCTGCGGGTCGAGGTTCCGGGCGACGTTGGCCTGGGCCGAGCGGTCCATCTTCTGGGCCCAGCCCAGGTGGACGAAGCGGGCGGCCATCCAGTCGCTGACCACGACCAGGTCGTGGCCGGTCGCCTGGTGGTTCATCAGGGCCGGGCTGACCTTGCCGAAGAACTCGTCGTTGTCGTTGATCTCCTCGCTGTACCGGACCTCGATGCCGGTCTTCTTCGAGAAGGCCTCCAGCGTCGGGCGGCTCTCCTCGTCCTGGTCGTCGGTGTCGATGTACAGCGGCCAGTTGGAGAAGGCGAGGCCCCGCTCCCGCTCCGAGAGGTCCTGCCCCTCCCTGCGGTCCTCCGGGACGTAGGCGGCGGGGACACCGCAGCCGGCGAGGGCGGCCAGCAGGCCCGTGGCACCGAAGCCGCGCAGCACCGCGCGGCGGGAGAAGGGGAGTTCAGGCATGGGCCCAGCCTCGGACAACGCCGAAGGGGCGGGCAATAGACAACGTGTCTACCACCCGCCCCTTCAGTGGCCGGTTCAGCCGTCGAGCGAGGTCATCACGTGCTTGATGCGGGTGTAGTCCTCGAAGCCGTAGGCGGAGAGGTCCTTGCCGTAGCCGGACTTCTTGAAGCCGCCGTGCGGCATCTCGGCGACGAGCGGGATGTGGGTGTTGATCCACACGCAGCCGAAGTCGAGGTTCTTGGACATGCGCATCGCGCGGCCGTGGTCCTTGGTCCACACGGAGGAGGCGAGGGCGTACTCGACGCCGTTCGCGTACTCCAGCGCCTGGGCCTCGTCCGAGAAGGACTGGACGGTGATGACGGGGCCGAAGACCTCGTTCTGGACGATCTCGTCGTCCTGCTTGAGGCCCGAGACCACGGTCGGGGCGTAGAAGTAGCCCTTCTCGCCGACCCGGTGGCCGCCCGCCTCGACCTTGGCGTGGGCGGGGAGGCGCTCGATGAAGCCCGCGACCTGCTTGAGCTGGTTCGGGTTGTTCAGCGGGCCGTAGAGCACGTCCTCGTCGTCCGGCTGCCCGGTCCTGGTCTCCGCGGCGGCCTTGGCGAGCGCGGCCACGAACTCGTCGTGGACCGACTCCTGCACCAGCACCCGGGTGGCGGCCGTGCAGTCCTGGCCGGCGTTGAAGTAGCCGGCGACGGCGATGTCCTCGACGGCCTTGGCGATGTCGGCGTCCTCGAAGACCACGACGGGGGCCTTGCCGCCGAGCTCCAGGTGGACGCGCTTGACGTCCTTGGAGGCGCTCTCGGCGACCTGCATGCCCGCGCGCACCGAGCCGGTGATGGAGGCCATCGCCGGGGTGGAGTGCTCGACCATGGCCTTGCCGGTCTCGCGGTCGCCGCAGACGACGTTGAAGACGCCCTTGGGCAGGATCGAGTCGATGATCTCCGCCATCAGCACCGTGGAGGCCGGGGTGGTGTCGGAGGGCTTGAGGACGACGGTGTTGCCCGCGGCGATCGCCGGGGCGAACTTCCACACCGCCATCATCATCGGGTAGTTCCACGGCGCGACCTGGGCGCAGACGCCGACCGGCTCACGGCGGATGATCGAGGTCATCCCGTCCATGTACTCACCGGCCGAGCGGCCTTCGAGCAGGCGCGCGGCGCCGGCGAAGAAGCGGATCTGGTCCACCATCGGCGGCAGCTCCTCGCTGGCCGTAAGGCCCAGCGGCTTGCCGGTGTTCTCCGACTCGGCGGCGACCAGCTCCTCCGCGCGCGCCTCGAAGGCGTCCGCGATCTTGAGGAGGGCCTTCTGCCGCTCGGAGGGCGTGGTGTCGCGCCAGCCCGGGAAGGCGGCAGCGGCGGCGGCCATGGCGGCGTCCACATCGGCCTGGCCGGACAGCGGGGCGGTCGCGTAGACCTCGCCGGTGGCCGGGTTGACCACCTCGGTGGTCCGCCCGTCGGCGGCGTCCTTGAACTCCCCGCCGATGTAATTGCGCAGACGACGCAGTTCCGTGGTCACTCCAGCCACTCTCCTGATCACATGTCCAACGGTTGAGACAGGACCCAAGCCTAGCCCCTCGGGCGACGCTTTCGACAGAGCTAGACCCGGCCAACTACGAAATCCGTGCATTCGGAGACTCATCACAACGGATTTCATCGATTACGGGTTGCGGAACGGACGACTCCTCGTGCACAGTGGCGTCGTGGTCAGTCGAAGCGCAGATTCCAGGAACAGACAACCGTCCCCTTCGGTCGATGCTGTGTCCCTGGCGATCATCGAGCAACTGCAGGAAGACGGCCGGCGCCCTTACGCGTCGATCGGCAAGGCCGTGGGCCTCTCCGAGGCGGCCGTGCGCCAGCGCGTGCAGAAGCTGCTCGACCAGGGCGTCATGCAGATCGTCGCCGTCACCGACCCGCTCACCGTGGGCCTGCGGCGCCAGGCCATGGTCGGCATCAACGTCGAGGGAGACCTCGATCCAGTGGCTGACGCCCTGACCGCCATGGCCGAGTGCGAATACGTGGTCATGACCGCCGGGTCGTTCGACCTGATGGTGGAAATCGTCTGCGAGGACGACGACCACCTGCTCGAAACGATCAACAAGAAGATCCGCACGCTCCCCGGCGTGCGATCAACCGAGAGCTTCGTTTACCTGAAGCTCAAGAAGCAGACCTACATGTGGGGAACTCGATAGCCCGTGAGCCAGGACCTCTCCAAAACCGCGTACGACCACCTGTGGATGCACTTCACCCGCATGTCGTCGTACGAGAACGCGCCCGTCCCCACCATCGTGCGGGGTGAGGGCACCTACATCTTCGACGACAAGGGCAAGCGCTACCTGGACGGTCTCGCCGGACTGTTCGTGGTCAACGCCGGTCACGGCCGCAAGGAACTGGCCGAGGTCGCCTACAAGCAGGCCCAGGAGCTCGCGTTCTTCCCCGTGTGGTCGTACGCGCACCCCAAGGCCGTCGAGCTCGCCGAGCGCCTCGCCGGCTACGCCCCCGGCGACCTGAACAAGGTCTTCTTCACCACCGGCGGCGGCGAGGCCGTCGAAACCGCCTGGAAGCTGGCCAAGCAGTACTTCAAGCTCCAGGGCAAGCACACCAAGTACAAGGTCATCTCGCGTGCGGTCGCCTACCACGGCACCCCGCAGGGCGCCCTGTCCATCACCGGTCTGCCGGCCCTGAAGGCCCCCTTCGAGCCGCTGGTCCCCGGCGCGCACAAGGTGCCGAACACCAACATCTACCGTGCCCCGATCCACGGCGACGACCCCGAGGCCTTCGGCCGCTGGTGCGCCGACCAGATCGAGCAGCAGATCCTCTTCGAGGGCCCCGACACCGTCGCGGCCGTCTTCCTGGAGCCCGTCCAGAACGCCGGCGGCTGCTTCCCGCCCCCGCCCGGATACTTCCAGCGGGTCCGCGAGATCTGCGACACCTACGACGTGCTGCTCGTCTCCGACGAGACGATCTGCGCCTTCGGCCGCCTCGGCACGATGTTCGCCTGTGACAAGTTCGGCTACGTGCCGGACATGATCACCTGCGCCAAGGGCATGACCTCGGGCTACTCCCCGATCGGCGCCTGCATCGTCTCGGACCGCATCGCGGAGCCGTTCTACAAGGGTGACAACACCTTCCTGCACGGCTACACCTTCGGCGGACACCCGGTGTCCTCGGCGGTGGCCCTGGCCAACCTCGACATCTTCGACAAGGAAGGCCTCAACCAGCACGTGCTGGACCAGGAGGGCAACTTCCTCAGCACGCTGCAGAAGCTACACGACCTCCCGATCGTCGGCGACGTCCGCGGCAACGGCTTCTTCTACGGCATCGAGCTCGTCAAGGACAAGGTCACCAAGGAGTCCTTCACGGACGAGGAGACCGAGCGCGTGCTCTACGGCTTCCTCTCCAAGGCGCTCTTCGACAACGGCCTGTACTGCCGTGCCGACGACCGCGGTGACCCGGTCATCCAGCTGGCCCCGCCGCTGATCGCGGACCAGGGCACCTTCGACGAGATCGAAGGCATCCTGCGCACGGTGCTCACCGAGGCGTGGACCAAGCTGTAAACCGTACGAACGCGTCGCCCGGATCCTCTGTTCGAGTGAGAACACGGGGGTCCGGGCCGTGTGCTGTCACCATCCAAGAGGTTCATCTCTTTACATCTCACTACGGGCCAGTGACCGAAGCGGCTGCGCTTCGTTCCCCCGGACGGAGGTGTACGCCATGGTGGCTCCACCGGACAATGCGCCGCCGGACGACGACGTCCTGTGGGCGCGGTCCCTTCACTACTCCCACGGGGGGTCCCCCGGCCTGATCGGGGTCTGCGCCGGAGTCCGGCAGGGCGAGATCCTCGCCGTGACCGGCCCCCGCGGCAGCGGCAAGACCACCCTGCTGCGCTGTCTGGCCGGACGGCTGGTGCCCGACCAGGGCGAGGTCTGGTTCAACAGCGCCCCCGTCCACACCCTCGGCGCCCTCGCCCGCGAGCGGCTGTTCCGCGACCGGTTCGCCTGGATCGGCCCCGAACCGCAGCTGCTGCCCGAGCTCAAGGTGTGGGAGAACGCGGCCCTGCCCCTGCTGATCGCCGGTGCCCCGCACCGCGCCGCCCGCGCAGCCGCCCACGAATGGCTCGACCGCCTCGACATCGGCGCCTTCGCCGGCAAACGCCCCGGCGTCCTGAACCGCGCCGAGTGCCAGCGGGTCGCGCTCGCCCGCGCGCTGGTCGGCGAGCCCGCCGTGCTCTTCGCCGACGAACCGACCGCCCCGCTGCACCGCGCCGACCGCGCGCTGCTGCTCCGTACGCTCACCACGGCCGCCCGCTCGCACGCGATCACGGTGGTGCTCGCCACCCACGACGAGGAGACCGCGACCGCCGCCGACCGGAGCCTGGCCCTGACCGACGGCCGCCCCGCCGCGTCCGCCGCCTCCCCCAGGACCACGGAGGACCAGGCCGCGTGCTCTCTCTCCGCCTGATCCGCGGCTCCCGCCTCCTGGTCCAGCTCCGCAGGCTGCTGGTCGCCGCCGCCTGCGCCGGCACCGGTTTCCTCCTGCTGTACGTCCTCGCGGACGCCGAGGCCCGGGCTGCCGGATCGTTCCCCCGGCTGCTGTGGGCGCTGCTGCCGCTCGCCGCCACCGTCCAGTTCGCCGTCGCCGTGGCCCGCACCGACCCGGCGACCCGGCCCCGCGAGGGGCTCGACGCCGTCGGGCTGGGACCCGTACGGCTCGCCCTGGCCGCCGCCGTCTCCACCGCCGTCGCCTGCGCCCTGGGCAGCGCCCTCGCCCTCGCCGCGTTCCTGCACCTGCGGGGCGACCTCGCCGGGCTGCCCTTCGACGGGGCCGGGGCCCGGCTGCTGCACGCCGACCGGCCCCTGCCGGTGGCCGCCGCCCTCACCCTGCTGGCCCTGCTCCCCCTGACGGCCTCCGCCGCGACGGCCCTCGCCCTGCGCCCCCGGCCCCCGCACTCCGGGCTGGCCCCCCAGACGGGCGTGCCCTGGGGGGTGGCGCTCACCGCGTGCGGGCTCGCCCTCCTGGCGTACGCCCGCCCGGACGGCCCGGCGATGCCGGCGGCCGGGATCCTGATCGCGCTCGGACTCGCCCTCGCCGGGCCGGGCCTGGCCTACGCCTGCGGGACCCTGGTCCAGGCCGTCCGCCCGGGCGCGCTGCGGCTGCTGGCCGGGCGGACCCTCCAGGAGGAGGCGTCCCGGCTGGGCCGCCCGCTCGGGGTGCTGTGCGCCGTCGGCGCGGCCGCCCTCACCGCCGCCCTGGCCCCGCGCGGCCCGGCGGGCGGGACGCTGACCCCGCTCGGGCCGCTGACCGCACCGGCCGCGGCGCTCGTCGCGCTCTGCGCGGCCGCCTCCCTGCTCACCGCCGCCGTCGAATCCCGGCAGGTGAGGGGCGCCGCCCGGGCGGCGCTGCGCGACCTGGGCACCCCGGGCACCGTGCTGCGTACGGCCGCGGGGCTGCGGGCCGCCGCGCTGCTCGCCGGGTCCGTACCGCTGGTGTGGGGTGTGGCGCAGTTGACGTCGCTGGCCCTGACCCGCTGATGCGGACCAGCCTTTAGGGTGGGCCGAATGGTCAAGGCAGACATCGAGATCGAGACGCTCGCCGAGTTCGACCGGGCAGTGGCCCGGGGGTCCCTCAGCGGCTGCCGCGTCCAGTCGGTCAACCTGCTGGAGCGGACCTTCGCCCTGCTGTCCGCGGACACCTCCGCGGCCGTGTTCCTGGGCTGCGCCATGGAGCCCGACGCGGCGGTGAAGGTCCGCGCGGACGGCGCGCTGGTCTTCCCTCCGGTGCCGGACCTTCCCTTCAACCCGTACCGGGGTCTGCTCTACACGGCGGACGAACTGTTCGCCGGGCTCTCCGAGGGCTACGAGAACACCCCGGACGCCCAGGCGTACGCCTGGTTCCAGGAGTCGAAGGCCGACCGCGACGTCTTCTCCTCGATGCTCCGCTCGATCCACGACGACGCCATCTCGGACGCGCTCGACGAGCACCTCGCGGGCGTCCGCGTGGTCGGCGTCATGGGCGGCCACGCCACGGCCCGGGGCGCCGACGACTACCGCGGCGCGGCCGAACTCGGCCGGGCCCTGACCCGGTCGGGGCTGACCGTGGCGACCGGCGGCGGCCCCGGGGCGATGGAGGCGGCCAACCTCGGCGCCTGGCTGGCCACCGCCCCCGACGGGGCCCTCGGCGAGGCGCTGGAGGAGCTGGCGAAGGTGCCCTCCTTCACCCCGTCGGTCTCCGACTGGGCGCGGGCCGCCTTCGCGGTACGGGACCGCTGGCCCTCGGGCGGCGACTCGGTGGGCATCCCCACCTGGTTCTACGGGCACGAGCCGCCGAACGCCTTCGCCGGCCGGATCGCCAAGTACTTCGCCAACGCCACCCGCGAGGACGGGCTGCTCGCCCGGTCCACCGCGGGCGTGGTGTTCCTGCCTGGCGCGGCCGGGACCGTGCAGGAGGTCTTCGACAGCGCGACGCCGAACTACTACGCCTCCGGCTCGGAACCGACCCCCATGGTGCTGGTCGGCCGCCGGCACTGGACCGAGCACCTCCCCGTCTGGCCGCTGCTCCGGGCGCTGGCCCGGGACCGGGCCATGGAGTCGCGGATCGCGCTGGTGGACTCGGTGGACGAGGTCCCGGACGCCCTCGCGGCCCTGTCCTGAGCGGGGGCCGGGCGGCGGTCCGGCAAAGGAACGGTCAACGAACTCTCTTGCGGAGGCAACTCCGCGGCCCGTTCCGACGTCTGGCAGAGGTACCGCCTTACCTGCCAGACGTTGAACGGAGCCTTCTGTGCTCATAGGCCTGCTGACCGCTGTCGCGGCGTCCATCTGCTACGGGACGGGCTCCGTCCTGCAAGCCGTCGGCTCGCGCCGTGCCGCGCGGATGTCGCCGGCCGCCGCCGGGGTGACCGCCCACGGCGGCCCGAACCTGACCTCCACCGCCAAGGCCGCGATGACCTGGGAGTTCATCGTCGGCACGATCCTGGACTTCGTGGGCTTCGGGCTGGGCGCGCTGGCGGCCCGGCTGCTGCCCCTCTTCCTCTCCCAGACGGTGATCAGCGCCAACCTGGTGATCACGGCCGTGCTGAGCGTGAAGATGCTGGGCATCCGCCTCTCCCGCAAGGAATGGACCTCGATCGGGGTGGTCTGCGCGGCGCTGGTGCTGCTCGCGACCGCCGCCGGCCACGAGGGCGACCACCACGCCCCGATGGCCACGCACTGGTGGCTGCTGGCGGTGACCCTGCTGATCATCGTCGGCGGCACGGCGGCCGTACGGTTCCTCGGCGCGCGGGCCGCGATCCTGGCGGGCCTGCTGTCGGGCCTGGCGTTCGGCGCGCTGGGCGTGGGCGTGCGCATCCTGGACGGGGTCGACCCGTTCGACCTGGGCACGCTGCTCACCGACCCCGCGCTGTACGCGATCCTGGTGGCCGGCGTGGGCGGCATGTACCTGCACACCGTGGCCCTCCAGATCGGCTCGGTGAACGGTGCCACGGCCGCCCTGGTCGTCGGCGAGACGGTGCTTCCGGGCGCGATCGGCGTCCTGTGGCTCGGCGACGCCTCCCGGCCGGGGCTGGCCTGGCTGGCCGTCGCCGGCTTCGTGCTGGCGGTGGCCGGGGCCGTCGCCGTGGCCTGGTACGGCAACCACGACGGGGCCGAGGCCGCCCCGGCCGAGGAGCCGGTCCGGGAGCCGGTGGGCTGAGCCGGCCGGAACGGCCCCCGCGGGCGTTCACCCCGACGGGTCCCCGGGGTGGCGCCGCCGCCGCGTCCGGCGCCTGCTGGAGGCATGGACTCCCCCACCACGCGGCTGCGCACGCCCCGCGCCGCCGGGACGGCCGGTGTCGTCTTCGCCGTGCTGCTCGCGGCCGCGATCGTGCTCATGCGGACCGCCATTCCCTCCGGGAGCCCGGCCGACGCCGCCGTCGCCGAGGACAAGCGCTGGGCCGTGCGGCTGGCGCTGGAGATCGTCCCGTTCGCCGGGATCTTCTTCCTGTGGTTCATGGGGGCTCTGCGGCAGCACTCGGGCGAGGCGGAGGATCGTTTCTTCGCCACGGTGTTCCTGGGCAGCGGGTTCGTCTTCACCGCCACGCTGTTCGTGGCGGCCGCCGCGGCCGGGACCGTGCTCGACGAGGCCGTCCCGCCCTCCGGCTTCGGCCGCCCCTTCGCGTACACCGTCCTGAGCTCCTACGCGATGCGCATGGCGGCCGTGTTCGCCTTCTCCACCTCGGCCATCGGGCGTCGGCTCGGCGTCTTCCCCCGCCCGCTGGTCCTGCTCGGCTTCGCGACCGGGCTGGTGCTGCTGATCGTGGGTTCGAGCGTGCCGTGGGCCGAGCTGGTCTTCCCGTTCTGGGTCCTGGTCGTCAGCCTCCACATCCTCCGCACCAGCCTGCGCCGTACGCCCTGACCTGCGCTTTCTCCGCCCTGACCGCCCGGCAGGCGACGTGTGGCTTCCACGCGCATGCTGGAGGGGTGGCGGGGTCCCGGGGGCAGTGGGGGGTCATCAGGGCACGGAAGGGCTGATGCCTCATGAGGCTCGTCGTCGACCTCAACCGCTGTCAGGGATACGCGCAGTGCGCGTTCCTCGCGCCCGACGTCTTCGCCATGCACGGCGACGAGTCGCTGCTCTACAACCCGCAGGCCCCCGACGACCAGCACGACAACGTCGTGCGCGCCGCCCATGCCTGCCCGGTCCGGGCCATCCTCCTGGACGCGATGAACGGATCCCTCCAGACCCCGGAGGCGAGCGGTGAACGGTGACGGAGCCCTGGAGCGGCTCAAGCGCGAGGGCCGCATCGTCGTCGTGGGCGCTTCCCTGGCCGGCCTGCGGGCCGCGGAGACCATGCGCGAGAAGGGCTTCGCCGGTTCGCTGACGATGATCGGCGACGAGCCCTACGAGCCGTACGACCGCCCGCCCCTGTCCAAGCAGGTCCTGCTGGGCATGGCCACCGCCGACGGGACGGCCCTGCCCCGCCGCCTGGACATCGACGCCAAGTGGCGCCTGGGCGTGCCCGCCGCCGGCCTGGACATGGCGGCCCGCCGGGTCCGCATGGCCGACGGCGACGAGGTGGAGTACGACCGGCTGCTGATCGCCACCGGCGTCCGCGCCCGACCCTGGCCCAACCCCGACGAGGCCGCCCTCGACGGGGTCTTCGTCCTGCGCACCCGCGGCGACGCGGCGGCCCTGGAACGCGCGCTCGCGGCCGGGCCCGGCCGGGTGCTCGTCATCGGGGCCGGGTTCACCGGCTCCGAGATCGCCTCCGCCTGCCGGGAGCGCGGCCTGGCCGTGACCGTGGCCGAACGCGCCGACGCGCCCCTGGTCGGCGCGCTCGGCGGGGTGATCGGAGCGGTGGCGGCCGACATGCACCGGGAGAACGGGGTCGACCTGCGCACCGGGATCATGGTGACGAGCCTGGAGGGCGACTCCTCCGGCCGGGTCCGCGCCGCCCACCTGTCCGACGGCACCACGCTGGAGGCGGAGGTGGTGGTCGTCTCCCTCGGCGCCCAGCGCAACACCGAGTGGCTCACCGGGTCCGGACTCGGAGCGGGTCCGCGCGGCATCGCCTGCGACGCGGGCTGCCGGGCCTTCGACATCTGGGGCATCGTCACCGACGAGATCTACGTGGCGGGCGACGTGGCCCGCTCCCCGCACGCCCTGTTCGGCTACCAGTTCCTGTCCCTGGAACACTGGGGCAACGCCGTGGCCCAGGCCGAGACGGCCGCGCACAACATGCTCAGCCGGAGCGCCGACCGCCGCCCCCACCTGTGGGTCCCGGCGTTCTGGTCCTCCCAGTTCGGTGTGAACATCAAGTCGGTCGGGGTCCCCTCGATGGGGACCGAGATCGTCATCACCCAGGGCTCGCGCGCCGAGCGCCGCTTCGTCGGCGTCTACGGCTACCAGGGACGGGTCATCGGCGCCGTCACCTTCGACCAGTGCCGCTGGCTGGACTTCTACGAGCAGCAGATCGAGCAGACCGCGCCGTTCCCGCCGCCCTTCCCGACGGTGGACCGCAGGCCCGAAGGGGACCGGCCGATCCCCGCGGACTTCCCCGACCCCTCGGTGCCCACGCACGGCCCGACCATCACCCTGAGCGGCTACTCGCCGGCCGACCGGCGGATGTCCTTCACCCCGGCGCACAACTGAGCACGAGGACCTCTCATGACCCAAGGCATCCTGCGGCAGATCCTCGACTACTCCAGCCGTGCCAACCCGTATCCGCTGTACGAGGAGCTCCGCAAGACCCCGGTGTTCCACGACGGGGACGGCCCGTACGTCGTCAGCACGTACTACGAGATCAAGAGCCTGCTGCACGACCCGCGCATCAGCTCCGACTCCCGCAACCTGACGGCGACGGCCGGCGACCTGCTGAACGAGGGCGACGAGGACGAGGGACAGGTCCTGCCCCCGTCCTTCCTGAAGCTGGACCCGCCCGACCACGACCGGCTGCGCCGGATGACGAACCGCCCCTTCGGGCCCCCGCACTCCCCGCGCCGCGTCCACGAGATGCGTGGCGAACTGGGCGGCATCGTCACCGGGCTGATCGACACCATCGCCGAGAAGGGCGACCCGAACCGGATCGACCTGGTCGAGGAGTTCTCCTACCCCTTCCCCGTGACGGTGATCTGCCGGCTGCTGGGCGTCCCGCCCGAGGACGAGGCCCGCTTCCACGTCTGGGCCGACACCCTCGCCGCGAGCCTGGACCCCGATCCGGACGCCGACCCCGCCGAACGCGCCAAGAAGACGCAGGACTCCCGCATGGAGCTCGGCATGTACCTGGCCGGGCTGATCGAGGAGCGCCGCAAGAGCCCGACCGGGGACATGCTCTCGGAGCTGGCGACCGGGCAGGGGCCGGACGGCACGATGAGCACGATGGAGGTGCTGAGCACGGCGGCGCTGCTGCTGATCGCCGGGCACGAGACCACCGTCAACCTGATCACCAACGGCATGCTCACCCTGATGCGCCACCCGGAGACCCTGGAGCGGCTGCGCTCCGAGCCGAACCTGGCCGTACCGATGGTGGAGGAGCTGCTGCGCTACGAGCCGCCGGTGCAGCTGCTGCCGCAGCGCAGCACCCTGGCCGACATCGAGGTGGCGGGGGTGAACATCCCCAAGGGCTCCTCGCTCTGGCTGATCCTGGCCTCCGGCAACCGCGACCCCAAGCGGTTCGATGACCCGGACCGCTTCGACCCCGACCGCGAGGACGTCCAGCACCTGGGCCTCGGCAGCGGCATCCACAGCTGCTTCGGGGCGCCGCTGGCCCGGCTGGAGGCGGCACTGGCCCTCAGCGAGCTGGCCCGCAGGCTGGACAGCCCGCGGCTGCTGGAGGACCCGCCGCCCTACCGGCAGAACGCGGTCCTGCGCGGCCCCCGCCACCTGCCGATCGCCGTCGACGGCATCCGGGCGGCCTGAGGGACGGCGGCCCGCGGCTCCCTTCTGGCCTAGGCGGCCGGGAGTACGACCACCTCGGAGGGCGTGAAGGACACCGCGACCCGGTCCCCCACGGCCGGGGCGGCGGCCAGCTCGCACTCCGCCTCCAGCACGGGCCCCGCCTGCGGCCGCAGCAGCAGGGCCACGTGCGTGCCCCGGAAGGTACGGGACTCCACCACGCAGTCCAGCCCGGCCGCGCACAGCACCACCCCGGCCGGGCGGACCAGCAGCCGCTGCTCCCCCTCGGGGGAGCCGGCCGGTACGGGGAGCTTCCCCCACGGGGTGGCGGCCGCGTCCCCCGACACCGTCGCCGGGACCACGTTCTCGAAGCCGAGGAACCGCGCCACGAACTCCGAGGCCGGCCGCTGCCACACCTCCAGCGGGGTGCCCGCCTGCGCGATCCGCCCGTCCCGCATCACCACCACCCGGTCGGCCAGGGCGAAGGCCTCGCCCTGGTCGTGGGTGACGGCCAGCACGGTGGTGCCCAGCCGGGAGAACAGCCCCTGTAGCTCGACCACCAGCCGCTCGCGCAGCCCCCGGTCCAGCTGGCCGAGGGGCTCGTCCAGCATCAGCAGCCGCGGCGAGGGGGCCAGCGCCCGGGCCAGGGCGACCCGCTGCTGCTCACCGCCGGACAGCGAGGCCACCGCCCGGCCCTGGGCCCCCGGGAGCCCGACCAGTTCCAGCAGGCCCGCGACCCGCTCCGCGTACCCGGCCTTCGCGGAGCCCCGTACGCGCAGGCCGAAGCCGACGTTCCCGCCGACGTCCCGGTGCGGGAACAGCTGGTGGTCCTGGAACATCAGGCCCACCCCGCGCCGGTGCACCGGCACCCCGGCCTGGTCGGCGCCCCCCAGCAGCACCCGCCCGGCGGAGGGCGGCTGCAGTCCGGCCACCACCCGCAGCAGGGTGGACTTGCCGCTGCCGCTCGGCCCCAGCACGCAGACGGTCTCGTGCTCGGCGACCTCCAGGTCCACCGCGTCCACGACCGCCCGGTCGCCGAAGCGGACCGTCACCCCTTCGAGCCGGAGCAGGGTCATCAGAACTCTCCCGAGGTCTTGTCGGGTCGCAGTCGCTCCAGCACCAGCAGGGACACCGCGCACACCAGCATCAGAATCGTGCTCAGGGCCATGGCCTGCCCGTAGTTCATCTCACCGGCCCGCCCCAGCAGCCGGGCCACGGCCACCGGCAGCGTCGGACGGTCCGGCCGGGCGATGAACACCGTCGCGCCGAACTCGCCCAGCGAGACCGCGAAGGCGAAGCCCGCCGCGATCAGCACCGCCCGCCGCACCAGCGGCAGGTCCACCTCCCGCCAGACCCGCAGCGGCGAGGCCCCCAGCACGGCCGCGGCCTCCCGCAGCCGCCCGTCCACCGCCCGCAGCACCGGCAGCATCGTCCGGACCACGAACGGCACCCCGACCAGCGCCTGCGCCAGAGGCACCAGGATCCAGGATGTCCGCAGGTCCAGCGGCGGCTCGTCCAGGGTGATCAGGAACCCGAAGCCCACCGTCACGGCGGACACCCCCAGCGGCAGCATCAGCAGCGCGTCGAAGCCGCGGACGAAGCGGCCCGCCCGCCGGGCCAGCGCCGCGGCCGCGAGACCGCCGACGGCCAGGGCGATGGCGGTGGCGGCGAGCGCGTACTGCAGGGAGTTCCAGATGGCCTCCAGCGGCGGCACCAGAAACGTTCCGCCTCCGGAACCCGCCTCCTGGAGGGCCCGGTAGAACCCGAACCCGTACCCGCCTGGCGCATCCAGGGACCGCTCCACCAGCACCGCCAGCGGGGCCACGATCAGCAGCGCCACGGTCAGCAGCACCCCGCCCAGCAGCCCGCGCTGCGCCCAGCCGCGCGGCGGGTGCGCGGTGCGCGCGGGGTCGACGAGCCGCAGCGCGGTCTCCCTGAGGCGCACGGTCCGGGCGTGCACGCCGAGGATCACCCCGACGGCAGCGAACTGGACCAGCGTCAGCACCGCGGCCGTCGGCAGGTCCAGCAGCTGCGCCGTCTGCCGGTAGACCTCGACCTCCAGCGTGGCGTACGAGGGCCCGCCCAGGATCTGTACGACGCCGAAGGAGCTGAAGGTGAACAGGAACACCATCAGCGCGGCGGCGGCCACCGCCGGGGCGAGCGCGGGCAGGGTCACCCGCCGCCAGGCCGCGAACCGCCCGGCCCCCAGTACCCGGGCGGCCTCCTCCTGGCGCGGGTCCAGCTGGGCCCACAGCCCGCCGACCGTCCGTACGACGACGGCGTAGTTGAAGAAGACGTGGGCGAGCAGGATCGCCCACACGGTGGTGTCCAGCCGCACGCCCCACAGCTCGTCCAGCAGCCCGCCGCGCCCGACCAGTGCCAGGAAGGCCGTGCCGACGACCACGGTCGGCAGCACGAAGGGGACGGTGACCAGCGCGCGCAGCAGCTGCTTGCCGGGGAAGGAGAAGCGCGCGAAGACGTACGCGCCGGGGAGCGCGACGAGCAGGGTGAGCGCGGTCGAGGCGAGCGCCTGCCAGGTGGTGAACCACAGCACCCCGGCGATGTCGGGCTGGGTGAGGACCTCGCCGATCCGGCCGAACCGCCAGCCCTCGTCCGTCCTGAACCCGCGGCCGACGATCGCGGTGACGGGATAGGCGAAGAACAGCCCGAAGAAGGCGAGCGGCACGGCCATCAGAGCCAGTCTGACGGCGGTGGCACGCCCGCCTTCCTTCGGGGAGCCGTCGCGAACTACTTCACGACGATCGAGGACCATGCCTTGACCCACTGGTCACGGTTCTTCGCGATGGTCTCGGGGGCCACGTTCTCGGGCTTGTCGACCACCACGCCGTGCTTCGTGAACACCTCCGGCAGCTTCGCGTCCTTGACCACCGGGTTCACGAACATCTGGAGCGGCATGTCCTCCTGGAACTTCTTGCCGATCAGGAAGTCGATGAGGGCCTTGCCGCCCTCCTCGTTCTTCGCGCCCTTCAGCAGACCGGCGAACTCGACCTGGCGGAAGCAGGTGCCGGTGGCCACGCCCGTGGGGGCCTCGGCCGGCTGGGGCTCGCCGTAGAGGACCTCGACCGGCGGGCTGGAGGCGTAGGAGACGACCAGCGGGCGGTCGCCCTTGGCCTTCTTGCCGCCCGCGGAGCCGGAGAAGCGCTCGTTGTAGGCCTGCTCCCAGCCGTCGACGACCTCGACGCCGTTGGCCTTGAGCTTGGTCCAGTAGTCCTTCCAGCCGTCCTCGCCGTACTTGCCGACGGAGGCGAGGAGGAAGCCGAGGCCGGGCGAGGAGGTGGCGGCGTTCTCGGTGACCAGCAGGTCCTTGTACTCCGGCTTGACCAGGTCGTCCAGCGTCTGCGGCGGGGCGATCTTCTTGTCGGCGAAGTAGGCCTTGTCGTAGTTGACGCAGATGTCGCCGGAGTCGACCGGGGTGACCCGGTGCTGCTTGTCGAGGACGTACTCGGGCTTGACGTCCGCCAGGCCCTTGGCCTCGTACGGGGTGAAGATCCCGTTGTCGAGGGCGCGGGAGAGGAGCGTGTTGTCGACGCCGAAGAAGACGTCGCCGCGCGGGGAGCCCTTGGTGAGGATCTCCTGGTTGAGCGCGGCGCCGGCGTCCCCGGACTTCAGCACCTTGACGGTGTAGCCGCTCTGCTGCTCGAACTCCTTGAGGACCGATTCGGTCACGTTGAAGGAGTCGTGGGAGACCAGCGTGATGGTCTTGGACTTCGGGGAGCCGCTCGCGGCGGCCCCGTCCTTGTCCTTGGTAGCGCCGCCGCACGCGGCGAGCGTGCTGACGCCGAGGGCCGCGGCCAGCGCCGCACCCGCGATCTTCTTGGTGGTGCTCACGGTTCATTCCTCCTGGGTTGACCAGGAGAAGACGCGGCCCTGCCCGGCCGCTCTGGTGGAGCGGGGCGCCCGGGCAGGGCGCAACAGCTTGAGGTGGTGACCGAACTTCCTACCCAGAATGACCTGGGCGAGGTTCAGAGGGTCTGCGGCCACGGTGCTCGATCTGAAAACGTGTTGCCGCACTCTCAGCGCTGTGGCGCTCCCCTGTCGGAATATGCAGATGTACGCGGGCCAGCCTACCGCTCGCTCGCGGCGAGCTGTCCGCACGCACCGTCGATCTCCTGACCGCGGGTGTCCCGCACGGTCACGGGCACGCCGTGCCGGGCGATGGCCTCGACGAAGGCCTTCTCGTCCTCGGGGCGCGAGGCGGTCCACTTCGAGCCCGGGGTCGGGTTCAGCGGGATCAGGTTGACGTGCACGCGCTTGCCCTTGAGCAGGCGGCCGAGCAGGTCGCCGCGCCAGGCCTGGTCGTTGATGTCGCGGATCAGGGCGTACTCGATGGAGATGCGGCGGCCGGACTTCTCGGCGTACTCCCAGGCCGCGTCGAGGACCTCGCGGACCTTCCAGCGGGTGTTCACGGGGACGAGGGTGTCGCGCAGCTCGTCGTCCGGGGCGTGCAGGGAGACGGCGAGGCGGCACTTGAAGCCCTCGTCGGCGAACCGCAGCATGGCCGGGACCAGGCCGACGGTGGAGACGGTGATGCCGCGCTGCGACAGGCCCAGGCCGTCGGGCTCCGGGTCGGTGAGGCGGCGGATGGCGCCGACGACGCGGTTGTAGTTGGCGAGCGGCTCGCCCATGCCCATGAAGACGATGTTGGACAGGCGGGCGGGGCCGCCGGGGACCTCCCCGTCGCGCAGCGCGCGCATGCCGTCGACGATCTGGTGCACGATCTCGGCGGTGGAGAGGTTGCGGTCGAGGCCGGCCTGGCCGGTGGCGCAGAACGGGCAGTTCATACCGCAGCCGGCCTGCGAGGAGATGCACATGGTGACCCGGTCGGGGTAGCGCATCAGCACGGACTCGACGAGCGTGCCGTCGTGCAGCTTCCACAGGGTCTTGCGGGTGGTGTCGTCGTCGCAGCTGATGTGCCGGACCACGTTCATGAGCTCCGGCAGCAGCTCCTGCTGGAGCTTCTCGCGCGAGGCGGCCGGGATGTCGGTCCACTCGGCCGGGTCGTGCGCGTAGCGGGCGAAGTAGTGCTGGGAGAGCTGCTTGGCCCGGAACGGCTTCTCGCCGATCGCGGCCACCGCCTCGCGGCGCTCGGCCGGGGTGAGGTCGGCGAGGTGCCGGGGCGGCTTCTTGGCCCCGCGCGGCGCGACGAAAGTGAGCTCACCCGGAGCGGGACGGGGGGCCATGCGGTACTCCTCGGTACGACGGGGTGGGGGTCACCCCGCGCGTGCAGGGCCGGTCCGCGGCGGCTCGGCCGCTGGACGGAAAGAGCGCGCCGCGTGAACACGGCGCGCCCTCCAGGATAACCCGGCCCGGACCCGTCAGCCGGTGCCGACGAAGGCCGCCAGCAGCAGCCAGACGACCGGGGCCGTCGGCAGCAGGGAGTCGAGGCGGTCCATGATGCCCCCGTGGCCCGGGAGCAGCGTACCCATGTCCTTGATGCCCAGGTCACGCTTGATCATCGACTCGCCGAGGTCGCCCAGGGTCGCGCTGACGGCGACGGCCAGGCCCAGCAGCAGGCCCTGCCACCAGGAGCCCCCGTCGATCAGGAACTCCATGCACAGCGCGCCGGCCGCCATTGCGAAGGCCACCGCTCCGAAGAGTCCCTCGCGGGTCTTCCCGGGGCTGATGCGGGGGGCGAGCTTGGTCTTGCCGAAGCGCCAGCCCACGGCGTAGGCCCCGGTGTCGCTGACGACGGTCAGCAGCAGGAAGGTCACCACCCGCTGCGGGCCGTCCTCGGCCGTGAGGAGCATCGCGACGAAGGTGGCCAGGAAGGGCACGTAGAACGCCGCGAAGACGCCCGCGGTGACGTCCTTGAGGTAGTCCTCGGGCGGTTCCGTCATCCGCCAGACGAGCACCGCCAGCGCGGTCAGCGCCATGGCGATCCAGGCGCCCTCGGCCCCGCGGACGTAGCCCGCGATGACCATCGCCGCGCCGCCGACCGCGAGCGGTACCAGCGGCGCCTTGATGCCCTTCTTCTCCTGGAGCCGGGAGGTGAGCTCCCACAGGCCGACGACGACCGCGACGACGATCACGCCGACGAAGACGGCCTTGACGATGAACAGCGAAGCGAAGATCACCGCGCCGAGGCCGACGCCGACCCCTATGGCGGCACGCAGATCCCGCCCCGCGCGCTTCTTCTGCGGCGGGGGCGAGGCGTCCTGCGGAGCCTGCGAGGGCGGGGGCGGGGGGCTGGGCATGGGCTCCTGCAACGGCATCTCGGTACGGAGCGGGGGGCCGCCGGCGAAGGCGGCCCCCCGATCGCGTGCTTCCCGGTCGTCGAACGCACGGCCGGCGGCATCGGGCACGATGGACATGGGCGCGGTCTGCGGGCCCACGAGCGCATCGTATGCGGGACCCGCCGGTACCGGCTCAGCGGCCCAGGGAGAGTCGTTCATCAGACCTCGAGGAGCTCGGCTTCCTTGTGCTTGAGCAGCTCGTCCACCTGCGCGACGTACTTCGCGGTGGTGTCGTCGAGCTCCTTCTCGGCGCGGCGCACCTCGTCCTCGCCGGCCTCCTTGTCCTTGACCAGCTTGTCGAGGGCGTCCTTGGCCTTGCGGCGCACGGAGCGGATGGAGACGCGGGAGTCCTCGGCCTTGGTCTTGGCGACCTTGATGAACTCCTTGCGGCGGTCCTGCGTCAGCTCGGGGAAGGTCACCCGGATGATATTGCCGTCGTTGCTGGGGTTGACGCCCAGGTCGGAGTCGCGGATCGCCTGCTCGATGTTGCGCAGGGCGCTCTTGTCGAACGGGGTCACGATCGCCATGCGCGGCTCGGGCACCGAGAAGGAGGCGAGCTGGTTGATGGGCGTGATGGCACCGTAGTAGTCCGCCACGATCTTGTTGAACATCGCCGGGTGCGCACGGCCCGTGCGAATCGCGGCGAAGTCTTCCTTGGCGACGACGACGGCCTTCTCCATCTTCTCCTCGGCCTCGAGGAGGATTTCTTCGATCACCACGTGCTCCTGCATGTCTTGAATGGATGGTTCAGGCGGGCGGGGCGGTGCGGGCCGCCCGGACCGGGCCCCGGAGGGCCCGGTGCGACGGGCTCAGACCCGGGTGCCCTGGTCGCTCACGAGCGTGCCGATCTTCTCACCCTTGACGGCACGGGCGATATTGCCTTCGGCGAGCAGTTCGAAGACCAGGATCGGGAGCGTGTTGTCGCGGCACAGCGTGATGGCCGTGGCGTCGGCGACCTTGAGGTCCCGGGACAGCACCTCGTTGTACTCCAGCGCGTCGAACTTCACCGCGTCCGGGTTGGTCTTCGGGTCGGAGTCGTAGACCCCGTCGACGCCGTTCTTGCCCATGAGGAGGGCCTCGGCGTCGATCTCCAGGGCGCGCTGGGCGGCCGTGGTGTCGGTGGAGAAGTACGGCATGCCCATACCGGCGCCGAAGATGACGACGCGGCCCTTCTCCAGGTGCCGGACGGCGCGCAGCGGGATGTACGGCTCCGCGACCTGGCCCATGGTGATGGCGGTCTGGACGCGGCTGTCGATGCCCTCCTTCTCCAGGAAGTCCTGGAGGGCGAGGCAGTTCATGACGGTGCCGAGCATGCCCATGTAGTCGGACCGCGCCCGGTCCATGCCGCGCTGCTGCAGCTCGGCGCCGCGGAAGAAGTTGCCGCCGCCGATGACGACCGCGATCTCGGCGCCGTCTCGGACCACGGCCGCGATCTCGCGGGCGATGGCGTGCACGACGTCAGGGTCGACACCCAGCCCGCCGCCGCCGGAGAAGGCTTCGCCGGACAGCTTCAGCATGAAGCGGCGACCCTTCTTCTCGTGGTCGCTCTTGTCGTGGGATGCGGTGTGGGTGTCCACGCCCTGATTCATGGAGATCTCCTCGTGCACATACGAAGAAGGCCATTGCCGGTGGGTCCTCGCGGTTCCCTCTGCGGCAATGGCCTCCTCGTCAGATCTGCGGTCGTCCGGCGCAAGCGCGGACGACTGCCTCAGACCCTATCGGGGTCCGGTGTCCGTCGCGTACGGACGGACTCAGATGCCGACCTTGATGCGGGTGAAGCGCTTCAGGGTGACACCGGCCTCGTCCAGAACCTTCTGGACGGACTTCTTGTTGTCCAGCGCGTACGGCTGGCCGAGCAGCGTGGCGTCCTTGAAGAAGCCGTTGACGCGACCCTCGACGATCTTGGCGATCGCGGCCTCGGGCTTGCCCTCGGCGCGGGTGGTCTCCTCGGCGACGCGGCGCTCGGACTCGACGATCTCGGCCGGGACGTCCTCGGCGGTGAGGTACTTCGGCGCGAAGGCGGCGATGTGCTGGGCGATGCCCTTGGCCAGGTCGGCGTCGGCCTTGTCCAGCTCGACCAGGACACCGATCTGCGGGGGCAGGTCGGGCATGGTGCGGTGCATGTAGGAGGCCACGAAGGCACCCTCGTACGCCGCGAAGCGGTCCAGGACGATCTTCTCGCCGAGGTTGGCGTTGGCCTCGTCCACGAACGCCTGGACGGTCTTGCCGGCCTCGATCTCGGACGCCAGGAGCGCCTCGATGTCGGCGGGCTTGGTGGCGGCCACGTGGGCGGCGAGCTGGTCGGCGACGGCCAGGAACTTCGGGCTCTTGGCCACGAAGTCGGTCTCGCACTTGAGCTCGACGAGCACACCGGAGGTGGCGTCGTCGGAGATCAGGGAGGTGACGGCACCGTTCTCGGCGGAACGGCCCTCGCGCTTGGCGACACCCTTCAGGCCCTTGACGCGCAGGATCTCGT
Source organism: Streptomyces sp. NPDC029216 (assembly GCF_040648015.1). Lineage (NCBI taxonomy): Bacteria > Bacillati > Actinomycetota > Actinomycetes > Kitasatosporales > Streptomycetaceae > Streptomyces > Streptomyces sp. NPDC029216. Next base: position 27,293 of record NZ_JBEZWL010000003.1, read on the forward strand.
TGGCCTTGGTGACGTCGCCGTCGGCCTCGACGAGCGCGTTCTTGCAGTCCAGCATGCCGGCGCCGGTGAGCTCGCGGAGCTTCTTGACGTCAGCGGCGGTGTAGTTCGCCATGAGTCTGTGATTCTCTCTCGAAGTCGTAGATCTACGGGTGAACGGCGGAGGAGCGCGCTCGTGGCGCGGCTCCCCCGCCGTCATCGTCCGTGCTGCGAGTGCCCGGCGGATGAACGCCGGGCGCTCTCAGTGGGTCAGGCCTGCTCGGCGTCGGCGGCCGGGGCAGCCTCGGCAGCCTCGGCGGCCGGGGCAGCCTCAGCGTCGGCGGCCGGGGCAGCCTCGGCGGCGGGGGCCTCGGCGTCAGCCTTCTTCTCGCCCTCGAGGAGGTCGCGCTCCCACTCGGCGAGCGGCTCGGCGGCGGCCTTCTCGCCCGGCTTCGAGTCACCGGTCGCAGCGCCGGAGCGGGCGATGAGGCCCTCGGCGACGGCGTCGGCGATCACGCGGGTGAGCAGGGTGACGGAGCGGATGGCGTCGTCGTTGCCCGGGATCTTGTAGTCGACCTCGTCGGGGTCGCAGTTGGTGTCGAGGATCGCGACGACCGGGATGTGCAGCTTGCGCGCCTCACCGACGGCGATGTGCTCCTTCTTGGTGTCGACGATCCAGACGGCGCTGGGAACCTTCGACATCTCGCGGATACCACCGAGGGTCTTCTCCAGCTTGGCCTTCTCGCGGGAGAGGACCAGGAGCTCCTTCTTGGTGAGACCCGAGGCGGCGACGTCCTCGAAGTCGATCGCCTCAAGCTCCTTCAGACGCTGAAGGCGCTTGTAGACGGTGGAGAAGTTGGTGAGCATGCCACCCAGCCAGCGCTGGTTGACGTACGGCATGCCGACGCGGGTCGCCTGCTCGGCGATGGCCTCCTGCGCCTGCTTCTTCGTACCGACGAACATGATGGAACCGCCGTGCGCGACGGTCTCCTTCACGAACTCGTAGGCGCGGTCGATGTACGACAGCGACTGGAGCAGGTCGATGATGTAGATGCCGTTGCGCTCGGTGAAGATGAAGCGCTTCATCTTCGGGTTCCAGCGACGGGTCTGGTGACCGAAGTGGACGCCGCTCTCCAGCAGCTCCCGCATCGTTACGACGGCCATGGCCATCTCCTTGGTTTCTCGGTTTTGGTTCCTGACGCCCCGCCGCGCCCTGCCCCTTGGAGGGACCGAGAGACGCTTTCACCTGACCGGAACCGGTCGGCGCTGGGGCGTGCGAAGTCGACCCGGTGACCCGGATCGCCACAAGAAGTGTACGGGACCCGGCGGTATGCCGGGTGACGCCCTTGTCCACACCCTTTCGGCCGTCCACAGGCGCGGGCGGGCCGGGGCGCCCGCGCGGGACGCTGTGCGCATGACGACGACACTGCTGTTCACCCTGCTCCTGGCCCTGTACGGGGCCTCGGTCCCGGCCCCGGGCGCCGCCCCCGCCGGGGGCTTCCCGGCGGTGCGGCCCCTGCCCGCGCCGCTGTCCGTGGCCCGGTGGTGGGACCCGCCCCCGACCCCGTACGCGGCGGGGCACCGCGGGGTGGACCTGTCGGCCCCGGCGGGGGCCGAGGTGCGGGCCGTGGGGCCGGGGCGGGTGCACTTCGCGGGGCCGGTCGCCGGGCGGGGCGTGCTGTCGCTCACCCTCCCGGGCGGGCTGCGGACCACGTACGAGCCGGTGCGGCCGCTGGTGGCGGAAGGGGAGGCGGTCACGGCGGGCCAGGTGGTGGCCGTGCTCACGGAGGGCTCCCACTGCCCCGGGCCGTGTCTGCACTGGGGGCTCCTGGCGGGCGAGGACGCCTACCTCAACCCGCTCGCACTGCTCCCCCGGCCCACACCGCGGCTGCTGCCGTCGACGCCGGACACCCCCTAGCCGCTGATGCCGCGCAGGGCCATGGCGACGGCGGTTTCGGTGATCACGGCCGGCTCCTCGGCGGCGCCGAGCTCGATGCGGCGGGCCGCCGCGTCCACGACCCCCTGGAGCAGCATCGCGGCCAGGCGGGGTTCCGGCTGCCCGAGGGCCTCCAGCGCCTCGACGATCATCGCCACCAGGCCGCCGTGGGCGGCGCGGATCTTCTCGCGGGCTCCCGAGTCCAGCTCGCCCGCGGAGATCGCCACCACCGCACGGTGGCGGCGGTCGCCCACCAGGTCCAGCTGGCTGCGCACATAGGCCTCGATCTTGGCCCCGGGCGTGTCCGCCGCCTCCATCGCCGCCTCGATCTCGGCGGCCCAGACGGGGAAGTCCACCGCGCACAGCTCTTCGACGACGGCCGCGCGCGACTTGAAGTACTCGTACACGGAGGACCGGGCGAGGCCGGTCCGCTCCGCGAGGGCGGGGAAGGTCAGGGCGTCGGTCCCGCCTTCCGACAGCAGGGAACGCGCCGCGTCCAACAGGGCGCCGCGCTGCATCGACCGGTGCTCGGCCACGGAGGCCGCTCGAATCCTGGGCACGTCACCACTGTACGGAGGGTGCGCAAGCTCCACGGCCGCTCCGCGGTCGCTGCCCGGTCAGCGGCCGACGTCGGCGAGTTTGGCGCGCAGCTGGAGCACGGACTTGGTGTGGATCTGGCTGACCCGGCTCTCGGTGACGCCGAGGACGTGGCCGATCTCGGCGAGGGTGAGGCCCTCGTAGTAGTAGAGGGTCACCACGGTCTTCTCCCGCTCGGGAAGGGTGTTGATGGCCCGTGCGAGCAGCCGGCGCAGCTCCCGGTCCTCGGCCACCTCCACGGGGTTGTCGGCGGCGGTGTCCTCCAGGGTGTCCATCAGGGAGAGGCGGTCGCCGCCTTCCCCGCCCACGTGCAGCAGCTCCTCCAGGGCGACCACGTTGGCCAGGGACAACTGGCTGAAGACGGTGTGGAGTTCCTCGACCCCGATCCCCATCTCCCCCGCGACCTCGCCCTCGGTGGGAGTGCGCCGCAGCTGGGCCTCCAGGGTGGCGTAGGCGCGCTCCACGGCGCGGGCCTTCTGGCGGACGGAGCGCGGGATCCAGTCCAGCGCCCGCAGCTCGTCGATCATCGCGCCGCGGATGCGGGTGATCGCGTAGGTCTCGAACTTGATGGACCGCTCGATGTCGAACTTCTCGATCGCGTCGATCAGTCCGAAGACCCCGGAGGAGACGAAGTCGGCCTGTTCCACATTGGGCGGGAGGCCGACGCTGACCCGGCCCGCCACGTATTTGACCAGCGGCGAGTAGTGCAGGATCAGCTGCTCCCGCAGCCGCTCGTCACCCGAGTCCTTGTATGAGCGCCAGAGCAGCTCCAGGGACGAGGGCTCGGTGGACCGCACGCCGCCACGGGCAGCGGGTGGCACCGCAGCGCGGTCGGACCCTGAGGTGTGCTGGGGCATGCTTCGCCTTTGCCGGAGCCGGATTCCTTGGGAGCGTAGCGTGACGGAAGTGTCGCGGTGCGCGAAGAGTACGGGATGGCGCAGGGGCGCAGGGGCGTCCGGACCCGCGCGGGCGGCCCGGGACCGGTGCCTCGCGCACGGCCCGGGCGGCCGCCTCGGGGAAGACCGCGTCTCTCATCGCCTTCACTCTTTCACCGGAACACCCCAGGTCAACGACCGCCTCGCCGGACGGCTCCGGATTACACCTCCCCCTTCGGTCCGCGCCGGGTCAACCGCCAGGCGTCGCCCTGCCGTTCGACGAACCCCAGAGAGTGAAGTTCGTACAGTCTGCCGATGACTTCATCGGTGCCGGTGCCCGCGCCGAGGGAGATCTCGTCCACGTCGGCGGGCCGGCCGGCGGGGAGCGCTTCGAGGACCCGCGCGGCCGCGGGATCCAGCAGGTCGCGGGCGAGGACCGGACCGCGCGGGACGGGGGCCAGCTCGCCGATGTCGCCGACCAGTTCGACCACCTCGGCGGCGTCGGTGACCAGCACCGCCTCGCCGCGCAGCAGTTCGTGCACCCCGGCGGAGAGTCCGCTGGTGGCGGGGCCGGGGACGCCCATGGTGAGGCGGCCCAGCTGCTGGGCCCGGCGGGCGGTGACCAGGGAGCCGCTGCGGTGGGCGGCCTCCACGACGACGGTTCCCCGGGTGAGGGCGGCGATGACCCGGTTGCGCAGGACGAACCGGCTGGGCGTGGGGTGGCTGCCGGGCGGCAGTTCGCCCAGCACCAGCCCCTGGCGGGTGATCCGGCCCAGCAGCCCGGCGTGGCCGCGCGGGTAGACCGTGTCCACCCCGCAGGCCAGGACCGCGGCCGTGGCTCCGCCGGAGGCGAGGGCCCCGCGATGGGCGGCGCCGTCGATCCCGTACGCCGCCCCGGAGACCACCACCCAGCCGCGCTCGGCGAGCCCGGCGGCCAGGGTCTGCGCCATGTGGGCCCCGTACGGGGTGCAGGCGCGGGCCCCGACCAGGGCGACCGAGCGCAGGGCCCAGCTGCGCAGGTTGGGACGGCCCCGCAGCCACAGCCCGACGGGCCGGGCGTCGCCGAGGTCGTCCAGCTGGGTCGGCCACTCCGCGGAGCCGGGGCAGACGAACCGGACGTCCTCTTCGGCGGCCCGGGCCAGGTCCCGCGCGGGCTCCGCGAGCGCCGCCCGTCTGCGGTACCCGGCGAGCCGCTCGGGGCCCACCCCGGTCAGCGGGCCGGGGTCCGCGTCGGCCGCCGCCGCCGTCAGGATCCCCATCAGGGCGACGGGGCCGAGCTCGCGCAGCCAGCGCCCGCCGTGCTCGTCGCCGGGCTCCAGCACCCGGGTCAGCGCGGCCCGGGCCAGGACCCCGGGGTCCGGCTGCGCGGCGACGGTCATGACCCCGCCCCCATGGCCAGCGCCGCCCCGCGGGCGATGCCGGTGCGCAGCTCCAGTGCGACGGCCGCGTCCAGCGCCTCGGGGCGGTCGCGGCCGCGCAGGTCGGCCACGGTCCAGGCGACCCGCAGCACCCGGTCCAGCCCCCGGGCGGTGAGCAGTCCGCGCTCCAGGTCCCGCTCGGCCTGGGCCAGGGCGCCGGGGCCGGCCGGCCAGCGGGTGCGCAGCTCGTGCCCGGGGACCTCCGCGTTGAGCCGCCAGGGGGTGCCGGCGTACCGGGCGGCGGCCCGCTCCCGGGCCTCCCGCACCCGGTCGGCGACGTCCCGCGTGGCCTCGCCGCGGCCGCCCCGGCCCAGCAGGTCGGAGCGGGTGACCGGTTCGACCTCGACCCTCAGGTCGACCCGGTCGAGCAGCGGGCCCGACAGCCGGGCCTGGTAGCGCCGGATCACCGGGGTGGGGCACTCGCAGCCGGACCCGTTCAGGGTGTGCCGCCCGCAGGGGCACGGGTTCGCGGCGAGGACCATCAGGAAGCGGGCGGGCAGCCGTACCACCCCGGCGGCCCGGGCGATGACCACGTGCCCGGCTTCGAGGGGCTGGCGCAGGGCGTCCAGCACCTTCCCGCTGAACTCGGCCGCCTCGTCCAGGAAGAGCACCCCTTTGTGGGCCAGGGAGACCGCCCCGGGCCGGGGGATCCCGGCCCCGCCGCCGACCAGGGACTGCATGGTCGCCGAGTGGTGCGGGGCGCAGTACGGGGGCCGGGAGACCAGCGGTTCGCCGGGCGGCAGGATTCCCGCGACCGAGTGGACGGCCGTCACCTCCAGGGAGTCCTGTCGGGTGAGCGGCGGCAGGATCCAGGGCAGCCGCTCGGCGAGCATGGTCTTGCCGGCGCCCGGGGGCCCGTTGAGGAAGAGGTGGTGTCCTCCGGAGGCGGCGACCTCCAGGGCGCGGCGGGCGCCGTGCTGGCCGGCGACGTCGGCGAGGTCGGGGAAGTCCGGGGCATCCTCCCCGCCCCGGGCCAGGCCCGTACCGAGTCCGGCGCCCGGCAGGACCAGCCCCGCCAGCATCGGGTCGGGGCGGCCCTCCCCGTCCGGCGGGTCCTCCTCGGGCACCGGGGCGTCGGTCAGTACGGCGATCAGCTGCCGCAGGCTGCGCACGCCCAGCACCGACACCTCGGGGACCAGGGCGGCCTCGGCCGCGCACTGCTGCGGCACCACCACCTGCCGGTACCCCGCGTCGGCGGCGGCGACCACGGCCGGGAGGATCCCCCGGACCGGGCGCACCCGGCCGTCGAGGCCCAGCTCCCCGATGAGCACGAGGTCGGCGATCGCCCCGGGGTCCACCACCTCGGCGGCCCCCAGGACGGCGGCCGCGACGGCCAGGTCGAAATGGGCGCCGGCCTTCGGGACGGACGCCGGGCTGAGTCCGACCGTGAGCTTCTTCTGCGGCCAGGGGGCGCCGGAGTTCACCACCGCCGCCCGTACCCGGTCCCGGCTCTCGACCAGGGTCTTGTCGGGCAGCCCCACGAGGGTGAAGGCCGCGACGCCCGGCTCCAGGTCGGCCTGGACCTCCACCACCACGCCCTCGACGCCCACCAGGGCCACCGAGCAGGCCCGCGCGAACCCCATCAGGCCGCCCCCCTGACGTGCTCCACCACGGGCGCGCCGCGCCTGGGCAGCAGGACCCCGACCAGGTCGATCCGCACCCCGCCCGGCGGCGGCCCCCCGTGGTCGGCGAGCCAGCGCCCGGCGAGCCGGCGCAGCCGCTCGGCCTTCCCGGCCCGGACCGCTGCCATGGGGTGCTCGAAGTCACCCGCGCGGCGCGTCTTGACCTCGCACACGACGAGGGCGTCCCCGTCCCGCGCGACGATGTCGATCTCCCCGCCCCGGCACCGCCAGTTCCGGGCGATCACCGTCATCCCGGACTCGGTGAGGCGCCGCACGGCGAGCTCCTCGCCGTACCGCCCCATTGCCTGTCGTGCCACGCCCTTCGCGTTCATCCGGCACCACCTCCGGCACCGACGATCCCGCGTCCCGCTCCACCGAGTGGATCTTGGTGGACAGCCCGGGCGTTGTGGATATCCCGCTCACCCCTACGGGTGAGGAGGGCGGCTCCCGGCAGGCCCGGCCGGCTCAGCCGCCCGGCAGTTCGAGGTCGCTCTTGTTGAGCTCCTCGATGTTCACGTCCTTGAAGGTCAGCACCCGCACCTGCTTGACGAAGCGGGCGGGCCGGTACATGTCCCAGACCCAGGCGTCGGCCATCGTGACCTCGAAGAACACCTCCCCCTGGACCGAGTGCACCTGCATCTCGTAGTCGTTGGTGAGGTAGAAACGGCGTTCCGTCTCGATCACGTACTTGAACAGCCCGACGACGTCGCGGTACTCCCGATAGAGCTTCAGCTCCATCTCGGTCTCGTACTTTTCGAGGTCCTCGGCGCTCATGGCATGTTCCCCTTCAGCCGTGCGTCCCCCTATTGTGCGCCAGCGCCGTGCGCCCCTAAACGATTTCCGGGGGCAGGACCACCGGAGCACCCGGGGGACCGTCGTCGAGCAGCGTCCTCAGCAGCCCGGCGAGCTTGGTCGGGTACACCGTCTCACGGGCCGCGAGAAGTTCCTCGGAGGTCCACCATCTCGCCCCCGTGACGCTGCGCCGCTCCAGCTCGGTGAGGCCGCCCATCGCGGTCGCCGTCCGGGTGGTCCGGGCCAGGAAATACCACTCGTCCTGCTCCCAGCGCCTGCCGTCGAAGGGGAAGGAGCAGTAGCGGCGCCACAGCACGGGCCCCAGCTCCACCTCGGTGATCCCCGTCTCCTCAGCGAGCTCCCGCAGCGCGGCCTGCTCCCGGGTCTCGTCGCCCTCCAGCCCCCCGCCCGGGGTGAACCACCACGTGTCGGCGGGATCGCCCGGCTCGAAGCCGTGCAGCAGCAGGATCCGGTCCTCTGGGTCCAGCAGGACCACCCGGGACACCTTCCGGAGCTGCCGGGCGCCGGGCCCGGCGCCCGGCTCAGCGCCCACCGGAACGCCCCCGCGCCCGTCCGCGCCCCAGGACCCGGGCGACCGGCCCGTAGGCGGCCCCCAGTACGACGAGGGCGGCTCCGCCCAGTACCGCGCCCACCTGGAGCCGCAGCGGCCCGGGCTGCGAGGTCCCGCCGGGGAGGGCGGCGAAGTTCTGCGGCCGGTCCAGCATCTTCATGCTCGGCCACGCCAGCGCGTCGACCCTGGCCTCGACCGCCGACCGGGGCACCGTCCCCTGGCCGGCGTCCTGGAGGTGCGCCCGCGAGTCCAGGGAGCCCGAACGGCGGTCGCCCATCAGGAAGAGGTTGCCCTCGGGCACGGTCACCTCGAAGGACGTCGTCCCCGCGGCCAGCGCGTCACGGCCGGCCTGGTCCACGTACGGCTCCTCCAGCGGCTTTCCGTTCACGGTCAGCCTGCCGCCCTGGCCGCAGCAGCTGACGGTGTCGCCGCCGACGGCCACGACCCGCTTGACCATGGGCGAGTCGCTCCACTGGGCGTCCTTGAAGACCACCACGTCCCCGCGGCGCACCTCGGCGCCGCCGATCCGCTCGGCCAGTACCCGGTCGCCGGGCTGCACGGTGGGCACCATGGAGTTCGTCGGGACCGTGTAGGGCTGGTACACCAGCGCCCCCCAGACGAAGCCGCCGAGGAAGAGCGCGAAGCCGATGGCCACGGCGATGCCCGACAAGGCGTTGCCGAGCCCGCCGCGGCCGTCTCTGCCGCTCGCGCGTATTGCCTGTGTTCCGCCCATTGGTGCGCCCCCATACCCGGAGATGGCCACCACCCGGCGATGGCCGGCCTGGGCGGCACCCTACCGGGCGGTAGAGCCCTTGGTCAGCCTCCGCCGGCGCCACAGGACGAGGGGCACCGCACCCACGATCCCCAGCGCGGCCGAGTTGACCCCGGTCGAGCCGAGCCCGGAGGCCTGCGGCGAGTGCAGGGGGGCCGGGAGCTGCTTGTCGATGCCCTTCTGGTCGAAGGTGTCCGGGACCGGCAGGGTGGCCCAGCGGGTGACCGGCCAGGCGACGACCACGGCCCGCCCGACGACGTCCTTGACCGGCACGAAGCCCTGGGTGGAGTCCTGCATGTGGTAGCGGGAGTCCTGGGAGTTCTGGCGGTGGTCGCCCATGACCCAGATCTTGCCCTTGGGCACGGTGATCGGGCCGAACGGGGCGTCGTCGCAAGGGGTGTTGCCGGGGTAGATGTACGGCTCGTCCAGCTCCTTGCCGTTGACGACGACCGGTCCCCCCTTCTTGCACTCCACGGTGTCCCCGCCGATGGCGATGGTGCGCTTGATCAGGTCCTTCTCCTCGGCGGACGGCATCAGGCCGATCCAGCTGAGGACCTTCTGCACGACGTTGGGCTCGGGGGTGGGCTCCCCTTCCAGCCAGTGGGCCGGGTCGTGGAAGACGACGACCTCGCCGCGCTCGGGCTCCGAGCCGAACCACGGGGTGAGCTTGTCCACCAGCACCCGGTCACCGCGCTGCAGGGTGTTCTGCATCGAGTCGGACGGGATCGAGAACGCCTGGACCAGGAACGTCTTGATCAGCAGGGCGAGCACCAGGGCGATGCCGATGAGGAGCGGGAGCTCCTTCCAGAAGGAACGGTGCTGCGTCGCTCCAGCGGCCGCCTCGTCGGTCTCGTGCGTGACGGCATCGTCCGGCCGCTCCTCGCCCTCATCGCGTCCGGATCGAGCGCCTACCGCCACATCCCCCACATCCACTCCTCACTCGGAAAACCACCGCCCGCGCCGGAACAGGAGCGGGCCCTCCCCTCCCTTAACGAGCGGGAGTTCCCTAAGGCGCGGGAGACCGGGAACACACTATGCGAACGCGGTGGCCCGACGGCGCCCGCCGGGCCGCTGCCGCCGCCCGGCGCGTACCGGATCCGGAACGTCGAGGAAGGTCGCGGGCTGCTCCAGCCGGCGCCAGTGGTCGAACGGCCAGGCGATCACCACGGCCTGTCCCACCACGCCCTTCTCGTCGATGGTGCCCTCGAATGCCTCGTCGAGGTGGTAGCGGGAATCGGCCGAATTGGCGCGGTGGTCGCCCATCACGAACAGCCGCCCGGCGGGTACGTGTACCTCGAAGGGGATGTCCGACGGGGAGTTCCCGGGTGACACGTAAGGCTCATCGAGCGGCCTGCCGTTGACGGTCACCCGCCCCCGGTTGTCGCAGCAGGCCACGGTGTCGCCGCCGAGGCCGATGACCCGCTTGATCAGGTCCTGCTCGTCGGCCGAGGGCAGCAGGCCGATGAAGGTCAGGGTCTGCTTGATCTGCTTCACGCCGGCCGGGTCCTGGGCGGGCCGGGCCGCCTCGCCCTTGAGCCATCCTCCGGGGTCCTTGAAGACGACGACGTCGCCGCGCTCGACCTTGGAGCCGAACCACGGGGTCAGCTTGTCCACCAGCACCCGGTCGCCGATCCGGATCGTCTGCTCCATCGAGCCCGACGGGATGAAGAACGCCTGCACGAGGAACGTCTTGAGCACCAGGGCTATGCACAGGGCCACCGCCACCAGCAGCGGCAGCTCCCCCACCCGCCGGGTACGCCGGCGCCGCCGCACCTTGCGCGCCGCCCGGCGGCGCTGGGCCCGTCCGCCGGCCTCCGCCGGCTCCGGCTCCGGCAGCGGCTCGGCCTCCGGGCGGGGTTCCGGCTCCCGGCCGCCCCGCGGCCGCCCCCGGCTACCCATGCGGGCCCCCGGCCGCGGCCGTGCCCGGCAGCGCGCCCCAGCGCGACACCGGCCAGCCGATCCAGTCGGCCCGCCCGATCACCTTCTCCACCGGCACCATCCCTCCGCCCGGCTCCCCCAGGTGGTCCCGGGAGTCACGGGACTGGGAGCGGTGGTCCCCCATGACCCACAGGGTCCCCAGCGGGACGACGATCCGGAAGGGCACCTTCGAGGGGGTGTCACCGGGAAACAGGTACGGCTCGTCCACGGCGACCCCGTTGACCCGGATCCGGCCGCGCGCGTCGCAGCACACCACGTCGTCCCCGCCGACGCCCACGACCCGCTTCACGAAGTCGGTGTCGGAGGGCTCCGCGAGCCCGAGCGCGGAGGCGGCGCCGTGGACGGCGTCGCCGACCGGGTTGCCGCGGGCGGGTTCCCGTACGAAGGACCCGGTGCCGTCGAAGACCACCACGTCCCCCCGCTGCGGCACGGCGCCGAAACGGTACGCCAGCTTGTTCACCAGGAGCCGGTCGCCGACCTGCAGGGTCGGTTCCATCGAGCGGCTGGGGATCAGGAAGGGCTGGACCACGAAATTGCTGACCAGCAGCAGGAAGACCGTACAGACCACGCCGAGCACGCCGGCCCGCCGCCAGGTCCGGGAACCGCCGCGGGTCCCGAACAGCGCACGCGCCCTGGAAAAAGCAGAGCGCGACCGCTCCGCCCCCTGCTCGGGGGAGGAGTGGCCGCGCTGTGTGAGCTCTGCTTCGGTGTCCATCGGGGGCGAGCCTATCCGGCCGTCCCCGGGACCCGGAGAGGAGATCAGCGGTCGCGCTTCTCCTTGATCTTCGCGGCCTTGCCGCGGAGCTCACGGAGGAAGTACAGCTTGGCGCGACGCACGTCACCGCGGGTGACGAGCTCGATCTTCTCGAAGATCGGGGAGTGGACCGGGAAGGTACGCTCCACGCCGACGCTGAAGGAGACCTTGCGGACCGTGAAGGTCTCCGAGACGCCGGAGCCCTGGCGGCGGATGACGACGCCCTTGAACTGCTGGATACGGGAGCGGTTGCCCTCGATCACGCGGACGTGCACGTTGATCGTGTCACCCGGGCGGAAGGCCGGGACGTCCGTACGCAGGGAGGCGGCGTTGACGCCATCGAGCAGGTGAGACATGAGTTCGTCTGCTTTCTTCGCACGACGCCACAGGTCGCCGGTGCGGGTTTCCGTAGAGAATTCGAGAGCTGCGCTACTCGGCGGACGACGATCCCCCTGTGGCAGGGGCGTACGCGAGCACACAGCAGCCGCCTATTCTTCCACGGCCTCGGGCCTGCGCCAAAATCGGCCGTCTCCGGACGGTTTCCAGCCCAGGATGCTGAGGATCTCCCGGTCCTTCTTGTCGAAGGCGGAGGCCTCGCAGCGCTCGATCAGGTCGGGCCTGTTCTGCGCCGTGCGGCGGAAGGCCTCGTCCCGGCGCCAGCGGGCGATCTTCCCGTGGTGGCCGCTGAGCAGCACCTCGGGGATCTCGCGGCCACGCCACTGCGGGGGCTTGGTGTAGACGGGGCCCTCCAGCAGGTTGGCCATCTCGCCGGGGGCGAAGGAGTCGTCGCGGTGCGACTCGGCGTTGCCGAGGACCCCGGGCAGCAGCCGGGCCACGGCCTCGGTGACGACCAGGACGGCCGCCTCGCCGCCCGCCAGCACGTAGTCGCCGATGGAGACCTCGTAGACCGGCATCCGCGTCGCGTACTCGTCCATGACGCGGCGATCGATGCCCTCGTAGCGGGCCGGCGTGAAGATCAGCCAGGGGCGCTCGGAGAGCTCGACGGCCAGTTCCTGGGTGAAGGGCCGGCCGCTGGGCGTGGGGACGACCATGACGGGACCGTGCGCGCCGGACTCGTAGCCGTCGGCCAGCGCCGCGTCCAGGGCCTCGCCCCACGGCTCGGTCTTCATGACCATGCCCGGGCCGCCGCCGTACGGGGTGTCGTCGACCGTGTTGTGCCGGTCGTACGTCCAGTCCCGCAGGTCGTGCACGTGGACGTCGAGCTGCCCGCGGGCCCGCGCCTTGCCGACGAGGGAGACGTTCAGGGGCTCCAGGTACTCGGGGAAGATCGTGACGACGTCGAGCCGCATCAGGCGTCGTCCCCGGAGTCCGCGGCCTCGCCCGCCTCGCCCGCCCCGGCCGCCTCGGCCTCGGCGTCACGGGCGGAGGCGATCACGGCGTGGTCGTCGATCAGCCCCGGCGGCGGGGTGATGACGCAGCGCTGCTCCTCCAGGTCGATCTCGGCGACGATCTCCTCGACGAAGGGGATCATGACCTCGGAACCGTCCGGACGCTCGACGATGAACAGGTCCTGCGAGGGCAGGTGGGAGATCTCGGTGATCCGGCCGATCTCGGTACCGTCCTCCAGCACCACGTCCAGGTCCATCAGCTGGTGGTCGTAGTACTCGTCCTCCTCCTCCGGCAGCTCCGCGGGGTCCACGTCCGCGATGAGGAGGATGTTGCGCAGCGCCTCGGCGGCGGTGCGGTCCTTGACGCCCGCGAAGCGCAGCAGGAGCCGGCCGCTGTGCACCCGGCCCGTCTCGATGGTCAGCGGGCCCGCCGACGCCGGTTCGGTGCGGAGCACTGCGCCGGGGCTGAGCCGCAGCTCGGGCTCGTCCGTGCGCACCTCGACGGTGACCTCACCCTTGATCCCGTGGGCGCGGCCGATCCGCGCGACTACGAGCTCCACTGTTCGTGCCTCTCCTCTTCAGACGACGACGGGCCGGGGCGGGCACATATGCCCTCCCCGGCCCGTGCCGGTGATTCAACTGCTCAGCGGACCTGGTCCACGTCGACGAGGTCGACGCGGATCCCCCGCCCGCCGATGGCGCCCACGACGGTACGCAGTGCACGTGCGGTGCGGCCGTTGCGGCCGATCACCTTCCCGAGGTCTTCGGGGTGCACCCGGACCTCGAGCACCTGCCCGCGGCGCAGGTTGCGCGAGGCGACCTGCACGTCGTCGGGGTTGTCCACAATGCCCTTTACGAGGTGCTCAAGAGCCTCCTCGAGCATGCTCAGGCCTCGGTCGACTCGGCGGAGGCCTCAGCCTCGTCCGCCTTCTTGTCGGCCTTCTTCTTCTGCGTGATGGCCTCGCCCTTGGCCTCGCCGATGCCCTCGAGGGCCTTGGCGAACTCGTCGAAGGAACGACGCTTGTCTTCCTTCGTCGCCGGCTGCAGCAGCGGCGCGGGGGCCGGGAGGCCCTTGTGCGCCTGCCAGTCACCGGTGAGCTTCAGGATGGCGAGAACGGCGTCGGTGGGCTGGGCGCCCACGGACAGCCAGTACTGCGCGCGCTCGGCGTTGACCTCGATGCGCGAGGGGTTGTACGTCGGCTGGTAGATGCCGATCTCCTCGATCGCGCGGCCGTCCCGGCGGGTGCGGGCGTCGGCGACGACGATGCGGTAGTGAGGGGAGCGGATCTTACCGAGGCGCTTGAGCTTGATCTTGACTGCCACTGGAGTGGTGTCTCCTGAACTTGACGTGGTTGGGCACTTGAGATGCCACGTGGGGTTGCGGTACTCGGGTGCCCGATGGACGCGTCAGCCGGAGGAGAGAGGGGTCCTATGCGACTGTCGAGTACAGCTGCCCATTGTGCCACATGCCCGCCGCGCCTCCGAGCGGGGAGGATCACCACACCGCCCGCCCGGGGCACCGCGTCAGGACGCCGCCGCGGTGGCGACCTCGGGGATCCGGAACGGCTTCATGCAGCCCCCGCACACGATCGGCGCCTGGGCCAGGACGGACGGGACGACCCGGACGTTGCGCCCGCAGTCGCAGACCGCCTTGACGCGCACGCCGCCGCCCGAGGAGCCGTGCCGGGCGGCCGGACCGCGGAAGCTGCGCTTGGTGTCGGCGGCCGTGGCGACCGTGTGCGCCTTGAGGGCGCGCTGGAGCCGCTCGATCGTGGGCCGGTAGCGCTTCTTGGCCTCGGTGTTGAGGAAGACCAGGGAGAACCCGCTGCTGGCGTGCGGCTCCTCGGAGTGGTCCAGCCCCATCTCCTCGGCGATCGCGAGGAATCTGCGGTTGTGGTAGCGGCCCGCTCGCGAGGTGTCACGGACTCCGCGGGCGGCCGCGATGCCGTGGACTGCCTCGTGCAGCAGTCGCTCGAAGGAGAGCTCGGCGCCACAGGCGGACGAGGACTCTCCGATCAGGGACTCGGGCGCGGCAAGGTCAGGCAGCTCGGGGTGGTACCGCTGAATGTCGGCCCACGCCTGCGCCAGCTCTGCGGCGAGAACAGGTGGTGTCGTGCTCACGTCGTGACAACGAGCCGGGGTGCCCCGGTGTTCCGATTCCGGGCCATTCCAAATTTTTTGCACGTACCAGTCAGTTCACTCTCATGCGTCCTGACGAGGACGGGTGCGTCGATCCCAGGAGGAGTCGGTACGTAACGCCGACCGAAAAAACCAGCCCCCGGCGCACGGCCGAAGCCGCGCGCCGGGGGCGTGGAAGCAGGACTCAGGGCTCAGTACGAGCGCGCGACGATCGCGAGCGTACCGGGGGCGTCGTCGGCCTCCGGAACCGACCCGTCCTCGGCGACCAGGCAGCGGACGGTCACGGCCTGCTCGCCGAGCTTGGCCTCGCCCTCCGGGCCCAGGACGCTCCACGGGATCCGCGCCCAGCCGCCGGCGAGGGCGGCCTCGGCGGCCTCCTCGATGGTGGCGACGTCGCTCGTACGGGACACCCGGCGCTCGCGGGACTCGCGCAGCAGCTGGGCCTGGTCCTCCTCCAGCACCTTGGGCAGCAGGTCGGCCAGCGCGTCGATCTGCACCGGCTCCTTCCCGCCCGGGATGCGGCGGGCGAGCATGGCGGTGCCGTTCTCCAGGTCGCGCGGGCCGATCTCGATGCGGACCGGTACGCCCTTGAGCTCCCAGTCCACGGCGCGGCGGCCGAACGGGGTGTCGACGCGGTCGTCCACGTGGACGCGGAGGCCGGCGGCCTTCAGCTGGGCGCCGAGCTCGCGGACCTTGGCCACGGCCTCGTCGCCCTTGATCGCCATGACGACGACCTGGACGTGCGCCAGGCGCGGCGGGACGCGCAGGCCGTTGTCGTCGCCGTGGGACATGATCAGGCCGCCGACCATGCGGGTCGAGACGCCCCACGAGGTCTGCCAGACCAGCTCCTGCTGGCCCTCCTTGGAGAGGTAGGAGGTGTTGAAGGCCTTGGCGAAGTTGGTGCCGAGCTCGTGGCTCGTGCCCATCTGCAGGGCCTTGCCGTCGCCCATCATGCCCTCGAGGGTGAGGGTGTTGATGGCGCCGGCGAAGCGCTCCTTGGGGGTCTTGCGGCCGAGCACGACGTCGATGCCGAGCACGTTGGTCATGAAGTCGCCGTACACGTTCCGGTGGATGTGCGCGGCGTAGTCGCGGGCGTCCTCGTACGTGGCGTGGGCGGTGTGGCCCTCCTGCCAGAGGAACTCGCTCGTACGGAGGAAGACGCGGGGGCGCATCTCCCAGCGGACGACGTTGGCCCACTGGTTGATCAGCAGGGGCAGGTCCCGGTAGCTCTGGACCCACTTGGAGAAGTAGTCGTTGATGATCGTCTCGGAGGTGGGCCGGACGACGACCGGCTCGTCCAGCTCCTTGCCGCCGCCGTGGGTGACGACCGCGAGCTCGGGGGCGAAGCCCTCGACGTGCTCCGCCTCCTTCGTCAGGTACGACTGCGGGATGAACAGCGGGAAGTAGGCGTTCTGGGCGCCGGCTTCCTTGATGCGGGCGTCCATCTCCTGCTGCATCCGCTCCCACAGGCCGTAGCCGTACGGTCGGATGACCATGGTGCCGCGGACCGGACCGTTGTCGGCCAGCTCGGCCTTGTTGATCAGATCCTGGTACCAGCGGGGGAAATCCTCCGCCTGCGGGGTGAGAACGGGTGCCTTTGCCATGGCGCGAATGGTACGGCGCCGGGCACCGGATGCGTGAATCGGGTGGCGCACTCCTCTGGACGCGGGGGCCGATGGGGAGTTCTCTGGCAACGGGGGCAAGGGGGCGAGACGGAATCAGGAGCGCTCTTTCGATGACACCGACGCCGACGGCGACGCTCGTCGCCCGGGACTGGGCGGAGATCCAGGAACGGATGCTGGTACCGCTGTACGAGGCGGTCTACGACCGTCTGGAGGTCGGGCCGGGCACCCGGCTGCTGGGGCTCGGCTGCGGGGCCGGGCTGGCCCTGCTGCTGGCCTCCGGGCGGGGCGCCACCGCCACGGGCGTGGAGGCGGACCCGGCCCTGCGGGCGCTGGCCCGGGAACGGCTGCTGGAGGTGGTGGCGGCTCCGCCGGTGCCCGCGGCCCGCCCCTACGACGTGCTGCTGGCCTTCTCCCCCGACCCGGGCGCCCTGGCCGCGGCCCTGCCCGCGGTGCGGCGGGGCGGTGCGGTGGTGCTGGCCGGCTGGGGGCCGGCCGAGCGGTGCACGGTGCCGGCGGTGCTGGGCGGCGGGCCGGTGGTCCGGGACCTGGACGCGGTGGCGGAGGAGGCCGGGCTGCTGCCGGACGGGTCGGGGCGGGTGTTCTGCCCGTTCGGGTACGCCGACACGGACAGCGCCGTGCGCGGGCTGCTGTCGACCGGGCTGTACCCGGTCGCCGGGACCGGGGCCGGGCCCTGCGCGGCGGCGGACCCGGCGCTGGCGGAGAAGGAGCTCGCGGAGGCGCTTCACCCGTTCGAGCGGGCCGACGGCGCCGTGTGGCTGCCGAACATCCTGCGGTACGTCATCGCCCGGGTGGCGTAGCGGTCACCGGGTGCCGTGGTCCTTGGTGAGGCGGGGGATGCCGGCCGCCTCGTACGCGGCGTGCTCGTCCAGGGTCTCGGCGGCCAGCAGGGCCTCCGCCAGGGCGTCGAGCTGCGGGCGGTGTTCGGTCAGCAGGCGGCAGGCCTCCTCGTAGCACTCGTCCACGATCCGCCGCATCTCGTGGTCCACGACGTCGAGGGTGGCGGGGGCGGCCGTCAGTCCGTACGGGCTCTGCGCGTCGGAGGGGATGGCGGTGAGGCGGCCGACGCGCTCGCTCATGCCCCAGCGGCCGACCATGCCGCGGACGATGTTGGTGACCTGTTCGAGGTCGCTCTCGGCGCCGGTGGTGATCACGTCGTAGACGACGTGCTCGGCGGCCATGCCCCCGAGCGCGCCGATGATGCGGCCCCGCAGGTAGGGCTCGGTGTAGGCGTAGCGGTCGGCGTCGGGGGTGGAGAGGGTGACGCCGAGCGCGCGGCCGCGCGGCACGATGGTGATCTTGCGTACGGGGTCGGCGCCGGGCTGGAGCATGCCCAGCAGGGCGTGGCCGCTCTCGTGGTAGGCGGTGCGGCGGCGCTCCTCCTGGGGCATCACGAGGGGGCGCTCGGCGCCCAGCTGGACCTTCTCCAGGGCGTCGGAGAGGTCGGCCTGGGTGACCGTGTCCTGGCGGCGTTTGACCGCCAGGAGGGCGGCCTCGTTGGCGAGGTTGGCCAGCTCGGCACCGGTCATCCCGGGGGTGATGCGGGCGACCTGGGCCAGGTCCACGCCGGCGGCGAGGGGGATGTCGCGGGTGTGGATGCGCAGGATGGCCTCGCGGCCCGCCTTGTCGGGTGGGGAGACGGCGACGGTGCGGTCGAAGCGCCCGGGGCGGGTCAGGGCGGGGTCGAGGACGTCGGCGCGGTTGGTGGCGGCCAGGACGACCACGCCCTCGGAGCCGGAGAAGCCGTCCATCTCGGTGAGGATCTGGTTGAGGGTCTGCTCGCGCTCGTCGTGGCCGCCCATGGCGGCGGAGCCGCCGCGGGCACGCCCGATGGTGTCGATCTCGTCGATGAAGATGATCGCCGGGGCGACCTTGCGGGCCTCGGCGAAGAGCTCGCGCACCCGGGAAGCGCCGACACCGACGATCATCTCGATGAACTCGGAGGCGGACGCCGAGAAGAACGGCACCCCGGCCTCGCCCGCGACGGCGCGGGCGAGGAGGGTCTTGCCGGTGCCGGGCGGGCCGGCCAGCAGCACGCCGCCCGGCATCCGGGCGCCCAGCCTGCGGTACTGCTGGGGGTTCTTGAGGAAGTCGACGACCTCGCTGAGCTCGCCCTCGACCTCGTCGATCCCGGCCACGTCGTCGAAGGTGGTGCGCTTGGCGCCCTCCAGCTCGACGGGCCGGGGCGGCGCCTTGCGGCCGAAGCCGCCGGGCCCGCCCATGGCGGATCCCATCCGGCGGGCGATGAGCAGCCACAGGGCGACCAGGAGCAGCATCGGGGCGAGGGAGATCAGCAGGTTGGCCAGGAAGCTGCGCTGTTCGACGACCGGGGAGGCGGTGACGGTGACGCCCTTGGAGGTGAGGCCGGACCACAGCTGGTCGTCGGCGAAGGCGGGGCGCTGGGTGACGAACTTGGTGTAGTCGCCGTGGCCGCCGGGGACGGGCTTTTTGGCCTTCAGCTCGCCCTGGATGGCGTCGCCCTTGGAGTAGATCTTCTCGACGTTGCCGTCGGTGACCTGCTTGCTGAACTCGGTGTAGGAGATCGTCGGCCCGTCGCCCTCGTTGAAGAAGGACAGCACGACGTTGGCGATCAGGTAGACGATCAGGGCCGCGACGATGAGCCCGCGCCAGCCGCCGGGCATCTTCTTGCGGGGCGGCGGGCTGGGCGGGGCGCCCTCCGAGCGCCAGGGGGTGTCGGCCCGGTCGCGTGGCGGTACGGGGGTGGGGCTGGGCACGTGGGCCTCCTTATGCCGTCCTCCCGGCCGACCATAAGCGACAAACCGCCTCATTGCCCCCGCACGACTGGGCCCGTGCCCCCGCAACGACAGGGCCCCGCCGTGCGTGCACGGCGGGGCCCTGTTCGTATGACCGCTACTTCATGAACTTCTTGAACTCGTCCGGCAGGTCGAAGTCCTGGCCGGGCTGGCCGCCGCCCGCCGGGAGCCCGAACGGGTTGCCGCCGGCGGCGGGGAGCCCGGGCTGGGCGCCCTGCTCGCGCCGGGCCGCGGCCGCGGCCTCCTCTTCCTTGCGCTTCATCGGGTTGCCGCTCTTGCGCTTGCCCTTGGCCTGCTTGACCTGCTTCTTCTGCCGGCCGGGGCCGCCGCCCATCCCCGGGATCCCGGGCATGCCCGGCATGCCGCCGCCCTGGGCCATGCGGGACATCATCTTGCGGGCGTCGAAGAACCGCTCGACGAGGCCCTTGACGGCGCTGACCTCGGCACCGGAACCCTTGGCAATACGGGCGCGGCGCGAGCCGTTGATGATCGTCGGGTCCTGGCGCTCGGCCGGGGTCATCGACTTGATGATCGCGGCCATGCGGTCGACGTCGCGCTCGTCGATGTTGTTGATCTGTTCCTTGATCTGGCCCATGCCCGGCAGCATGCCGAGGAGCTTGGAGATGGAGCCCATCTTGCGGACCTGCTCCATCTGGGCCAGGAAGTCGTCGAGCGTGAACTCCTTGGGGCCCTTGGCGAGCTTGGCCGCCATCTTCTCGGCCTCGGCCTGCGAGAAGGTCTTCTCGGCCTGCTCGATGAGGGTGAGCATGTCACCCATGTCGAGGATCCGGCCCGCCATGCGGTCCGGGTGGAAGGCGTCGAAGTCGTCGAGCTTCTCGCCGTTCGAGGCGAACATGATCTGCTTGCCGGTGACGTGCGCGATGGAGAGCGCGGCACCGCCCCGGGCGTCGCCGTCGAGCTTGGAGAGCACGACGCCGTCGAAGCCGACGCCGTCGCGGAAGGCCTCGGCGGTGTTGACCGCGTCCTGACCGATCATGGCGTCGACGACGAAGAGGATCTCGTCGGGGCTGACGGCGTCGCGGATGTCCGCGGCCTGCTGCATCAGCTCGGCGTCGATGCCGAGGCGGCCGGCGGTGTCGACGATGAC
Organism: Streptomyces sp. NPDC029216; assembly: GCF_040648015.1. Classification (NCBI taxonomy): domain Bacteria; kingdom Bacillati; phylum Actinomycetota; class Actinomycetes; order Kitasatosporales; family Streptomycetaceae; genus Streptomyces; species Streptomyces sp. NPDC029216. The sequence goes on from NZ_JBEZWL010000003.1 coordinate 47,557, forward strand.
GATGTCGTACTGCTTGGTGCGGGCGTACTCGATCGAGTCCTTGGCCACCTGCACCGGGTCGCCGACGCCGTTGCCGGGGGCCGGGGCGTAGACGGCCACGCCGGCCCGCTCGGCGACGACGCTGAGCTGGTTGACGGCGTTGGGGCGCTGGAGGTCACAGGCGACGAGGAGCGGGGAGTGGCCCTGCCCCTTCAGCCAGAGGCCGAGCTTTCCGGCGAGGGTGGTCTTACCGGCACCCTGGAGACCGGCCAGCATGATCACGGTCGGCGCGGTCTTGGCGAAGCGCAGGCGGCGGGTCTCGCCGCCGAGGATGGAGACCAGCTCGTCGTTGACGATCTTGAGGACCTGCTGGCCGGGGTTCAGCGCCTTGCTGACCTCCTCGCCGCGGGCCCTTTCCTTGACGTTCGCGATGAAGGAGCGGACGACGGGGAGCGCGACGTCGGCCTCGAGGAGGGCGATACGGATTTCCCGCGCCGCAGCGTCGATGTCCTGCTCGGAGAGGCGGCCTTTGCCCCGGAGGGACTTGAAGGTCGCGCTGAGGCGGTCGGAAAGCGTATCGAACACGGTGGTCGCGATTCCTCGGGTCGGGGGCGGTGTGGTCGCCCCCCAGGGTATCCGGCCCCGCCGCTCCCCGGGGGCGGGGTTGCGGTGCCGCTGCGCGGGGCTGGATTTCACACAGCGAAATTCCAGCCCGCGCGGCGTTTGAGCGCACCGGCCGCGCAGCGGCTACGCCAGGGCCGACTGGACCTGGGCGGCGACGGCGGCGGCCGCCGCGGCCGGCAGGGGCTTGCCGTCCGGGTCGACCACGTAGACCGTGTCCACGGCATTGGCGCCCAGCGTGGAGACGTGCGCGCTGCGCACCCGGACCCCGGCTGCCTCCAGGGCCCGCCCGATCCGGTGGAGGAGACCCACCGCGTCCGGGGCGCGGACCTCCAGGACCGTGGCCAGCGGGGAGACGTCCGGGACCACCGTGACGCGGGGCGGCGGCGGCACGACCCCCCGCCGCCTCGGGTAGGCCGCCTCGCGGCCCGCCAGCTTCGCCGGGACGTCCAGCGAGCCGTCCAGCGCCCGGATCAGATCGGTCCGCAGCCGGGCCGCCTGCGGCAGCGCCCCGTACTCCGCGGCCACCCGCCACCGCAGCACCAGCACCTCGCCCAGATGGTCCGGCAGCTCCAGGAACCGCAGGTCCGCGGCCCGCACCGTCAGCCGGTGCAGCGCCAGCACCCCGGACACCGCCGGGAGCACCCCGGGCTGCTCCGGTACGGCCACGGCCAGCTCGACCCCGACGGCGTCGTCCTCCTCCTGCCGGGCGTGCAGCGTGAGCACCGGCTCCCCGGTGCGCAGCGCCTCCAGCGCCAGGCGCTCCTGTTCCGCGGTGGGACCCTCCGGCTCCGGGCCGGCGGCCGGTTCCCCGCTCAGCACGGCGGCGACCCGCCGCACCAGGTCGGCCACCAGCGAGCCCCGCCAGGTGCTCCACGCCGCCGGCCCCGTCGCCAGGGCGTCGGCCTCGGTCAGGGCGTGCAGGACCTCCAGGGTGCCGGTCGAGCCGACGGCGCGGGCCACGGCGGTCACGGTCGCCGGGTCGTCGAGGTCCCGCCGGGTCGCGGTGTCCACGAGCAGCAGGTGGTGGCGTACGAGGGTGCCCAGCACGGCGGCGTCCTCGGCGTCGAAGCCCACCCGTACGGCCATGTCGCGCGCGATGGTCTCGCCGACGACGGAGTGGTCCCCGGGCCAGCCCTTGCCGATGTCGTGCAGCAGGGCCGCCATCAGCAGCAGGTCGGGCCGGCCGACCCGGCGGGTCAGCGCCGAGGCCCGTACGGCCGTCTCGATCAGGTGCCGGTCGACGGTCCAGGTGTGCACGGGGTTGTGCTGGGGGCGGCAGCGCACCCGCTCCCAGTCGGGCAGCAGCCGGCTGATCAGCCCCTCGGCCTCCAGCGCCTCCCACACCCCCACCATCGGCTCCCCCGCGCCCAGCAGGGTCAGCAGCTGCTCCCGCGCCTCGGCGGGCCAGGGCACGGGCAGCGGCCGGGCCTGCGCCGCGAGCCGGCGTACGGCGTGCAGCGAGACGGGCAGCCCGGCCTGTGCGGCGGCCGCACCGAAGCGCAGCGGCAGGACGGGGTCCCGGTCGGGCCGGGCGGCGAGCGCCAGGACGGCCTCCCCCTCGGACTCCACGACCCCCTCGGCCAGCGGCGCCCGCTCGGCGGCGGCCGCCGCCCCCCGCGTGCCCAGCAGCCCCCGCAGCCGCGGCCGGGCGGCCCTGGCCCGCAGGACGCGCCCCACCTCCCGCCAGGTGACGTCGCCGGCGTAGGCGACCACCCGGGCGGCCTCGTACACCTCGCGCAGCAGTGCGTCCGCGTCGAGGAGCCCCAGCCGGGCGGCGACCTGGGGCTGTTCCTGGAGCGAGAGCCGGTCGGTGGCCCGGCCGGTGACCAGGTGCAGCGCGTCCCGCGCGTCCAGCAGCCGGCGCCGGGCCTCGGCGAGCCCCTCGCGCGGGGCGTCGGCCAGCCAGGACGCGGCGACGGCGCGCAGGGTGGTGGCGTCCCGGAGCCCGCCGCGCGCGTCCTTGAGGTCGGGCTCCAGCAGGAAGCGCAGCTCCCCGGCCCGTTCGGCGCGCTCCCGGCACAGGGCGTGGAGCTGCGGGAGCCGTTTGGCGGCCTGGTTGCGCCAGTCGGCGAGCACCGCGGTGCGCAGCCCGGCGAGGAGTCCGGCGTCGCCCGCGACGAGCCGGGCGTCCAGCAGCCCGAGGTGGGCCTTGAGGTCCTCGGCGGCGACCTTGCGGGCCTCGCCGGGGGTGCGTACGGAGTGGTCGAGGGCGACTCCGGTGTCCCAGACGGGGTACCAGAGGCGGTCGGCGAGGGCGCCGAGCGCCTGGGGGCGGGCCTTGCCGTCGTGGAGCAGCAGCAGGTCGAGGTCGCTGCGCGGGGAGAGCTCCCCGCGTCCGTAGCCGCCGACGGCGACGAGGGCCGCGCCCCGTACGCCGGCTTCCTGCGCGGCGGTCGTGAACAGGCCGTTCAGCCACTGGTCGGTCAGTGCGGACAGGGCGGAACGCCGTGACGGCCCGGACCGCGACTCCTCCTGGAGGAGTCGCAGCCGGGCCGCGGCGTATCCGCTGGGTCCCGAGCCGGTGGGGTCTTCCGTGGTCTCTTCGACGCTCGTCACCCGGGAGCTCCCGTCATCTAGAGGGCGTCGGCGCCGCGCTCGCCGGTGCGGACCCGGACGACCGAGTCCACGGGGACGCTCCACACCTTGCCGTCGCCGATCTTCTCGGTGCGGGCGGCGCTGACGATGACGTTGACGAGCTCCTCGGCCTCGTCGTCGTCGGCGAGGACCTCGATGCGGATCTTCGGTACGAGGTCCACGGTGTACTCGGCGCCGCGGTAGACCTCGGTGTGGCCGCGCTGGCGGCCGTATCCGCTGGCTTCGGAGACGGTCAGGCCCTGGACTCCGAAGGCGTGGAGGGCTTCCTTGATGTCGTCGAGCTTGTAGGGCTTGACGATGGCGGTGATCAGCTTCATGCGTCGACCTTCTTGTTGGCGGCGGCCACGGGGGCGTGGGAGGCGGCGGGGCGTGCGGAGATCCCGCCGCCGGCGCCGCTGAAGTCGTAGGCGGTCTCCGCGTGCTCGGCCTGGTCGATGCCGGAGACCTCGACGTCCTCGGCGACCCGCATCCCGATGGTCTTGTCGATGAGGAAGGCCATGATCGCCGATACGACGAGGGAGTAGGCGAGGACGGAGAAAACTCCGATGGCCTGCTTGCCGAGCTGTTCGAAGCCGCCGCCGTAGAAGAGGCCCTTGGCGTCGGACTGGACGCCGCCGGTGGCGAAGAGGCCGATGAGCAGGGAGCCGGCGACGCCGCCGACGAGGTGGACGCCGACCACGTCGAGGGAGTCGTCGTAGCCGAACTTGTACTTGAGGCCGACGGCCATGGCGCACAGCACACCGGCGATGGCGCCGACGGCGATCGCGCCGAGCGGGCTGACGCAGCCGCCGGCCGGGGTGATGGCGACGAGGCCGGCGACGGCGCCGGAGGCGGCGCCGAGGGTGGTGAAGGAGCCGTGGCGCAGCTTCTCGTAGCCGAGCCAGGCGAGCATGGCGGCGGCGGTGGCGACCTGGGTGTTGACGAACATGACGGCGCCGACGCCGTCGTCGTTGCCGAGCCAGGATCCGGCGTTGAAGCCGAACCAGCCGAACCACAGCAGGCCGGCGCCGAGCATCACGAGGGGCAGGCTGTGCGGGCGCATCGGGTCCTTCTTGAAGCCGACGCGCTTGCCGATGACGAGGATGACGCCGAAGGCGGCAGCGCCGGCGTTGATGTGGACGGCGGTGCCGCCGGCGAAGTCGATGACGCCGAGCTCGAAGAGCCAGCCGCCGGCGCCCCACACCCAGTGGGCGACGGGGAAGTAGACGACGGTGACCCACAGGGCGGTGAAGAGGACCCAGGCGCTGAACTTGACGCGGTCGGCGAGGGCGCCGCTGATCAGGGCGGGGGTGATGACCGCGAACATCAGCTGGAAGACGGCGAAGACGTACACGGGGATGGTGTAGCCGTCCCAGAGCTCGGTGAGGCCGATGCCGCTGAGGCCGACGTAGTCGGAGTTCCAGCCGATGACCGAGCCGGAGTCGGTGCCGAAGGCGAGGCTGAAGCCGTAGAGCACCCACAGGATCGTGACGATCCCGAGGCTGACGAAACTCATCATCAGCATGTTGAGGCTGCTCTTGACGCGGACCATGCCTCCGTAGAAGAAGGCGAGTCCCGGGGTCATCAGCATGACCAGGGCGGAGCAGATGAGCATGAACCCGGTGTTCGCGGCAGACAGGGTGGGGGCGTCTGCAGCGAGGGTCGTGATGGCTGATGCCATCGGCGTCTCCTCGTCGTCGGTACGTTCGCGTGCGGGCGATCGTGGGAACCTGAGCGGCGGCGCAAGGTCTGGCCGGTTATTGGCCCTGAGGTTCGCGCAGGCCGGTTTCCGGCGGCGCCGCTCGGTGTTTCGCTCCGATGACGAAGAGGTCGGGCGTGTTACGCCTGAATGAACCGGTGAGGTGCGGGTCCGGTCCGTGTCATGTGAGGGTCAGGCGGGGATCGGGCGCACGTCAGGCGCGTGCCAGGGCCCTGGGGCGGCTCAGACGGCCTCGGCGGCCTCGGGGAGGCGGGAGGCGAGGAGGTCGGTCAGCCGGACCACCTCGGCGACGTCGCCGTATTCACGGGCGGCGATGTCGACGGTCTTGCGGAGCCGGGTGTTCACCCGTTCGGAGCGCACTTTTCGCGCCACGTCGAGGGCCTGGTCGACGAGGACGGTCGCCTGCTCGGGTTCGCGCTGGAGCAGGTGGACGGTGGCCATGCCGATGAGGTTGAGGGCGTAGGAACGCTGGTGCTCCCCGTCCTTGGCGAAGAGCTCGACGGCCCGTTCCATGACGGGTTCGGCGAGGGAGGCGTAGGTGGGGCTGCGGCCGGCGACGTAGGCCAGGTCGCGGTAGGAGTGGGAGTTCTCGCCGTTGAGTTCGGCCTCGGAGAAGAAGCGGATCCAGTCGGGTTCGGGTTCGTCGCCGAAGCCGACGTCGCTGAAGGTGTCCTCGGCCATGCGCACGGCCCGCTTGCAGCGGCTGGGCTGGCCCATGTTGGCGTAGGCGCGGGCCTCCATCGCGTAGAGCATGGCCTGGGTGCGCGGTCCGGCGCAGTCGCGGCTGCCGTACTGGGCGAGGTGGATGAGTTCCAGGGCGTCCTCGGGGCGGCCGAGGTGGATCATCTGGCGGCTCATGCCGGAGAGGATGTACGAGCCCAGCGGCTTGTCCCCGGCCTCCTTCGCGGCGTGCAGCGCGAGGACGAAGTACTTCTGGGCGGTGGGGTGCAGGCCGACGTCGTAGCTCATCCAGCCGGCGAGTTCGGCGAGTTCGGCGGCGACCTTGAAGAGCCGCTTCATGACGGGGGCCGGGTGGCTCTCCTGGAGCAGGTCGGTGACCTCGTGGAGCTGGCCGACGACGGCCTTGCGGCGCAGTCCGCCGCCGCACTGGGCGTCCCACTGGCGGAACATCACGGTGGTGGCTTCGAGGAGGTCGAGCTCGGGCTCGGAGAGCCGGGGCGGCCGGTAGCCGGAGAGGGCTCCCGTCGGCCCGCCCCCTGCCTGCGGCCCCGGGTCGGCGGCCGGGACGGGGACGAGCCAGCGCTGCATGGGCTCGATGAGGGCGGGGCCGGCGGAGAGGGCGAGGGAGGTCCCGAGGAAACCGCGGCGGGCCAGCATGAGGTCGCTGCGGGAGAACTCGCTGAGCAGTTCCACGGTCTGCGGGCCCGCCCAGGGCAGGTCGACGCCGGAGACGGAGGGGGTCTGGTGGGCGGTGCGCAGGCCGAGCTGTTCGATGGCGACGACGGAGCCGAAGCGTTCGGAGAAGAGCTCGGAGAGGATGCGCGGCACGGGTTCGCGGGGCTGTTCGCCGTCGAGCCAGCGGCGGACCCGGGAGGTGTCGGTGCTGATGTGGTGGGCGCCCATCTGGCGGGCCCGGCGGTTGACCTGACGGGCGAGCTCGCCCTTGGACCAGCCGCTGCGTACGAACCAGGAGGTCAGCTGCTCGTTGCGGTCGGCTGATTCCCCGCTCGTTCCGCTTGCGCCGCTGCCGCTCACTGGAACGCCCCCATCCGCATCGCTTCTACACACGAAACCCTGGCCGGGGCGGCCGTTGCCGCCGGGGACCTTCACAGGTCCTCCACGCATTGCCTCCGGCATACCCACGGATGGGCCGCCGCACGGGGTTCGTGCACCGAAAGTAATCCTACGATCACCCCGTCGGCGAGGTCGATCCCGGAAACGCCACCATTCGCCACCCCTTTGAATGAACTCGCCACCGGCCAGGCGCGATTCACTTGACAGGAAGGCGAAACGGAACGGTTGGACGGGAGCGCGCCCGGGGCGCGCGCGGCGAGGAGTGCGCCGGGCGGCCCTGGTGGAAGGCGTGCTTCATCCGGCCTCCGAGAGGTCTCGCCGACGTCGTAACCACCGGCGCGTCCGACCCGTTGGAGAGGGCATGGGCATGGGCTTCACGATCGGCGGCAGCCGCAGCACCAAGGAATTCCGTTCCGGCGTCCGGCGCCGCGGCCGCACCTCGGAGTGCACGACGGTGGCGGAGTACACCGGCCTCTGGGGCTGGGACGCGGTCCCCGGCGCCCGCGCCGCGGGTCCGGCCCGCGACTGCTCCTGCGGTCATACGAACTGCCTCACGCCGGGGGCGCATCCGCTGGACTTCGCTCCCACCGTCCCGGGCGGCGCCACCCTCGACGAGGTCACCGCGATCTGGGGCGAGTACCCGGGCGCCGCGATCCTGCTCCCGGCCGGCCGCGCCTTCGACGTCATCGAGGTCTCCGCGGAGGCCGGCCGGCGGGCCCTGGTCCGGATGGAGCGGATGGGCCTGCCGCTGGGACCGGTGACGGCGACCCCGGACGGCCGCGCGCAGTTCTTCGTGGCCCCCGGCGCCGCGGCCGAGCTGCCCGAGCTGCTGTACCGGATGGGCTGGGACGACGCCGATCTGGACCTGCGCGCCCTGGGCCACGGAGCCTTCCTGACCGCCCCGCCCTCCGACCACGCGGGCCTCGGCCCGGCCGTCTGGCTGCGCCGGCCCGCGCTGGACTGCGCGGGCGGGCCCCCGCAGGCGCGGCTGCTGCTGGGCACCCTCGCGTACACCTGCCACCGCTTCCGGCGCTGACGCCCCGGCCCGTACCGGCCCTCCCGGCCCCGCACGGAGCAGTGCCCCCGCGTCCGGGGTTCCGGAGGCGGGGGCACTCGTCTGCGGGGACGGCCCGTCGGCTCAGTCGCCGATCAGGGCGTCGACGAAGGCCTCCGGCTCGAAGGGGGCCAGGTCGTCCGCGCCCTCACCGAGGCCGATGAGCTTGACCGGGACGCCCAGCGCGCGCTGGACGGCCACGACGATGCCGCCCTTGGCGGTGCCGTCGAGCTTGGTCAGCACGATGCCGGTGATGTCCACGACCTCGGCGAACACGCGCGCCTGGGTCAGGCCGTTCTGGCCGGTGGTGGCGTCGAGGACCAGCAGGACCTCGTCCAGCGGGCCGTGCTTCTCCACGACGCGCTTGACCTTGCCGAGCTCGTCCATGAGTCCGGTCTTGGTGTGCAGGCGGCCGGCGGTGTCGATGAGCACCACGTCCGCGCCCTCGGCGATGCCCTCCTTGACCGCGTCGAAGGCGATCGAGGCGGGGTCTCCGCCCTCGGGGCCGCGCACGGTGCGCGCCCCGACGCGCTCGCCCCAGGTCTGGAGCTGGTCGGCGGCGGCGGCGCGGAAGGTGTCGGCCGCGCCGAGGACCACGCTGCGGCCGTCGGCGACGAGCACCCGGGCGAGCTTGCCGGTGGTGGTGGTCTTGCCGGTGCCGTTGACGCCGACGACCATCACGACGGCCGGGGTGTCGACGCCGCTCTCGGTCTTCACGGCGCGGTCGAAGTCGGTGCCGACGAGGGCGACCAGCTCCTCCTTCAGCAGGCCGCGCAGCTCGGCGGGGGTCCGGGTGCCGAGCACCTTGACCCGCTCACGCAGCCGCTCCACGAGCTCCTGGGTGGGCGCGACGCCGACGTCCGCGATGAGGAGGGTCTCCTCGATCTCCTCCCAGGTGTCCTCGTCGAGGTGCTCGCGCGAGAGCAGCGTGAGCAGGCCCTTGCCGAGGGAGTTCTGCGAACGGGCGAGCCGTGCGCGCAGCCGGACCAGGCGGCCGGCGGTGGGCTCGGGCACCTCGATCTCGGGCGCGGCCGGGGCCTCGGGCTCCTCAGCCGGCGCCTCGACCGGAGCCGCGGTCTCCGCCTCCGGGAGCACGACCTCCTCGATGGTGCGGCGCGGCTCTTCCGCCGTCTCTACGGCGTCCTCCCCCACCTGCGGTTCGGCAGGCGGGGCAGTGATGGTCGGCGTGCTCGGCGGTGCCGTGGGGGGCAGCTGCTTCTTCTTGCGGCTGCTGACCACGAGCCCGCTGATCGCGCCGACCGCGACCAGGGCGATGACTACAGCAAGGATCAGGATTTCCATAACCACCCCAGTATCGGACACGGGCCACCCGGGACCCCGGACCTTGGACGTTCCCACCGGGCACCGATCCGCCATTTGTGGTCTTAACGCCACATCTACGATGATGGGCGGATTGTCCTCAGCCCCGCTTCCACGGAGTACGCATGCCTGCCGAAGAGAACGCCGCCGACGGCGCAGTCGAGAGCCGGGGGCTGGAGCCCGTACCGGACGGCGAGCGCGGCGGACGGGTCCGCGAGCTGGTGCCCACCTGGGTCGCCGCCAACATCAGCGTGCTGCTGCTCACCATGGGTGCGGGGCTGGTGATCTTCAACGAGCTCAACATCTGGCAGGTGCTGGTCGTCGGCGTGGCCGCGCCGGTCGTCTCGTACGGGCTGGTGGGGCTGATATCGATCGCCGGCAAGCGCGGCGGCGCCCCGGCATGGCGCTCTCGCGGGCCGTCTTCGGCCAGCGCGGCAACCTCTTCCCCGGGGCTCTGATCTGGGTGGCCCGCTGGGGCTGGGAGACGATCAACGCGGTCAGCGGCGCCTACGCCGTCCTGACCGTCCTCGACCTCCTCTTCGGGATCAAGAGCAGCACCGCCCTGATCGTCGTCACCCTGCTCTTCTTCGTGGGCTGCACCTTCGCGGTGTCCGGGCTCGGGATCAACGCGCTGCGGGTCTGCTCGACCTGGTCGACGTACCTGTTCGGCGCCTTCAGCGTGCTCGTCCTCGGCTACCTGCTCGTCACCACCGACTGGTCGGCCGTCCTCGGCAAGCCGGCCGGTTCCACGGCGATGATGATCGCGGGCATCGGCACCATCGCGGCCGGTGGCATCAGCTGGGTGCCGTCCGGGCCCGACTTCACCCGCTACCTGCCCCGCACGGCCTCCGCCAAGGGCGTGGTCGGCGCGACGGTCGGCGGCGCCGGCGTGGTCGTGCTGCCGATGGTGCTGATGGGCGCGGTGATGGCCGTCGGCACCCCGGACCTGGCCAGCGCCCAGGACCCGGTCTCCTTCATCGGCGAGCTGCTGCCGACCTGGATCGCGGTCCCCTACCTGCTGATCGCCCTCCTCGGCATGCTGCTGATCAACTCGATGTCGATGTACTCCGCCGGTTTCACCGCGCAGACCCTCGGGATCAAGGTGCCGCGCGCCTGGGCGGTCAGCGTGAACGCCGTCATCAGCCTGGTCTTCGGCTTCCTGCTGATGGTGGTCGCGACCAGCTTCTTCGGCTCGTTCATCTCCTTCCTGACCCTGCTGGCCGTGGCCTTCTCCGCGTGGATCGGGGTCTTCGGCGTGGACATGCTGCGCCGCACCTCCTACGACGGCCCGGCGCTGCTGGACACGACGCGCACCAGCGCCTACTGGTACCGGGGCGGGTTCGCCTGGCAGGCGATGACGGCCTGGGGGGCGGCCCTGGTGGTGGGCGCGCTGTTCACGAAGGTGGACTGGTTCACCGGCCCGCTGGCCACGACCTGGATCGGCGAGAACGGTCTGGGCTGGGTGGCCGGCATCCTCACCTCCGGAGCGCTGTACGCCGTACTGCCGCGCGACGCCTCCCCCGCCCCGGCCGGCCGGGAGCCCGCCGGGGAGGAGCGCGAGCCCGCCGGAGCCCTGTCCAACTGACGCTGCGTCAGCTAACGTCCCCCCTCGCCCGCACGACCGCATCCGGCGAAGGGGGACCCCTCCATGCCCGTCACCGTGGCCCGCTTCAACCTCGTCGACCCGCACGGCACCCCCGAGAGCCTCGCCGCCCGCTACCAGGCGGCGGTGGAGATGGCCCGGTACGCCGACACGCACGGGATCGACACGGTCCAGACCGAGGAGCACCACGGCACGGACAACCACTGGCTGCCCTCGCCCTTCGCGTTCGCGGGCGCGGTGCTCGGCGCCACCCGGCGGATCGCGGTCACCGTCTCGGCGATCATCGGCCCGCTGCACGACCCGTTGAAGGTGGCCGAGGACATCGCCGTCCTGGACCTGATCGGCGGCGGGCGGCTGGTGACGGTGGCGGGCATCGGCTACCGGCCCGAGGAGTACGAGCAGCACGGGGTGGAGTGGGGCCGGCGCGGCAGGCTCCAGGACGAGCTGCTGGAGACCCTGCTCCAGGCGTGGACCGGCGAGCCCTTCGAGTTCCGCGGCCGCACCGTGAAGGTGACCCCGGTGCCGTTCACCCGGCCGCACCCGATGCTGCTGGTGGGCGGCAGTTCGAAGGCGGCGGCGCGGCGGGCGGCCCGGCTGGGGCTGCCGTTCTTCCCGAGCGCGCACCTGCCGGAGCTGGAGGCGTACTACGGGGAGCGGCTCGCCGAGTACGGCACCGAGGGCTTCTGCATGATGCCGGCGGAGCAGACGCCGCTGCTGCACGTCTCCGAGGACCCGGACCGGGCGTGGGCGCTGTACGGGAAGCACTTCCTGCACGAGGCGGGGACGTACGCCTCCTGGCAGTCCGAGGACATCCGCTCGGCGGTCCGCTCCGGCGCCCGCACGGTCGAGGAGCTGCGGGCCGAAGGGGTCTACCGGATCCTCACGCCGCAGGAGGCGGTGGCGTACGCCCGGGGAGCGGGCGAGGCGGGGAACCTGGTGCTGCACCCGCTGTGCGGCGGGATGCCCCTGGAGGAGGGGTGGCGCAGCCTGCGGCTGCTGTGCGAACGGGTGCTGCCCCGGCTCAAGGACTGAGCCGGGGCAGCGCCGTGGAGGGGAGGGGGTGGTGGCGGGGAGTGGTTACCCCATCTCCTCCAACGCCTTGCCCTTGGTCTCCGGCACCCACTTGAGGATGAAGGGGATCGAGAGCACGGCGAAGACCGTGTAGATGACGTACGCCCCGGAGAGGTTCCAGTCCGACAGGGTCGGGAACGTGACCGTGATCAGCCAGTTGGCGACCCACTGGGCGGCGGCGGCCACACCGAGCGCGGCGGCCCGGATGCGGTTGGGGAACATCTCGCCGAGCAGCACCCAGACCACCACGCCCCAGGAGAGGGCGAAGAAGAGCACGAAGGCGTGCGCGGCGATCAGCGCGACGGTGCCCTGGGTCTCGGGCATGGAGATCTCGCCGGCGACGTCGGTCTTGTACGAGAACGCCCAGGCGCACAGGCCGAGGGAGAGCGCCATGCCCGCGGAGCCGATCAGCGCGAGCGGCTTGCGGCCGATGCGGTCCACGAAGATCATCGCGATCACCGTGCCGATGATGTTGATGATCGACGTGGTGAAGGAGTACAGGAACGAGCTGGTCGGGTCGATGCCGACGGACTGCCACAGCGAGGAGCTGTAGTAGAAGATCACGTTGATGCCGACGAGCTGCTGGAAGACCGAGAGGCCGATGCCGATCCAGACGATGGGGAGCAGGCCGAAGCGGCCGCCGAGCAGGTCCTTGAAGGTGGACTTGTGCTCGGAGCGCATGGCCGTCTCGATCTCGGCGACGCGCGCGTCGAGGTCGGTGCGCTCACCCTCGACCTCGGCGAGCACCTTGCGGGCCTCGTCGGTGCGCCCGACGGAGATCAGGAAGCGCGGGGACTCCGGGATGACGAAGGACATCAGCCCGTAGAGCACGGCGGGGACGACCATCACGCCGAGCATCCACTGCCAGGCTTCCAGGCCGCCGACCGTGCCGCGCTGGTCGCCGTCGGCCAGGTTGAGGATGCCCCAGTTGACCAGCTGCGAGACGGCGATGCCGATGACGATCGCGGCCTGCTGGAAGGAGGCGAGCCGGCCGCGGTAGGCGGGCGGGGAGACCTCGGCGATGTAGGCGGGGCCGATGACGGAGGCCATGCCGATGCCGAAGCCGCCGATCACGCGCCAGACGGCGAGGTCCCAGAGGGCGAAGGGCAGGGCCGAGCCGATGGCGCTCGCGGTGAACAGGACGGCCGCGATCTGCATGCAGCGGATACGGCCGATCCGGTCGGCGATCCGGCCGGCGGTGGCGGCGCCGATGGCGCAGCCGATCAGCGCGGCGGCGATCACCTGGGCGAGCGCGCCGGAGCCGATGTCGAAGCGGTCCCGGATGGCGACGACGGCGCCGTTGATCACGGAGCTGTCGTATCCGAAGAGGAAGCCGCCCATCGCGGCGGCCGCGGTGATGAAGATGACGTGGCCGAGGTGGTCGGGCGCGGACGTGTTTCCGCCGCCCGACGCCGCCGACTGCGCTGTGCTGCTGGTCAAGGTGTGCTCCGTGGGGGGTTCCGTCCGTTCTCCTAGTGGCGCACAGGTCAAGATCGGGCACCACCCGGAGGCGGGAGACAGCCCAGAGCTTATGTGTTCATTTCCTGAAGTCAATAGTTGATGTGAAGGTCGGGTTAACTTCAGAACACGGGTTCTGGATTCATTTCTTAAATGATCAGTTCTCAGCGGAGCCGCTGGCTGATCACCTTGGATACCCCGTCGCCCTGCATCGAGACGCCGTAGAGGGCGTCCGCGACCTCCATGGTCCGCTTCTGGTGGGTGATCACGATCAGCTGCGAGCTCTCCTGGAGCTCCTCCATGATCCGGATCAGCCGCTGGAGGTTGGTGTCGTCCAGGGCCGCCTCGACCTCGTCCATCACGTAGAACGGGCTGGGCCGCGCCTTGAAGATGGAGACCAGCAGCGCCACGGCCGTCAGGGACCGCTCACCGCCGGACAGCAGGGACAGCCGCTTGACCTTCTTGCCGGGCGGGCGGGCCTCGACGTCCACGCCGGTGGCGAGCATGTTCTCCGGGTCGGTGAGCACCAGACGGCCCTCGCCGCCGGGGAACAGCCGCGAGAAGACCCCCTCGAACTCGCGGGCGGTGTCCCGGTAGGCCTCGGTGAAGACCTGCTCGACCCGCTGGTCCACCTCCTTCACCACTTGAAGGAGGTCGGCACGCGTCTTCCGCAGGTCCTCCAACTGCTCGCTGAGGAACTGGTGACGCTCCTCCAGGGCCGCGAACTCCTCCAGCGCCAGCGGGTTGACCTTGCCGAGCTGCTGGTACGCGCGCTCGGCCGCCTTGAGCCGCTTCTCCTGCCGGGCCCGGTCGAAGGGGCCGGGCCGGTTGCGGGGGTGGTCCGGGTCCTCGGGGAGCACCTCGCCCTCGGCGGGCGGCGACGGGGGGACCGGCTGGTCGGGCCCGTACTCCGCGACGAGCGCGGCCGGCTCCACGCCGAGTTCCTCCAGGGCGCGGGTCTCCAGCTGCTCGATGCGCAGCCGCTTCTCGGCGCCGAGCACCTCGCCACGGTGCACGGAGTCGGTGAGCTTGTCGAGCTCGCCCTTGAGGTCGCGGCCCCGGCCGCGGGCCTCGCCGAGCTCCCGCTCGCGCAGCCCCTTGGCCTGCTCGGCGGCCGTGCGCTCGCGCTCCGCCCGGCCGACGGACACCTCCAGGTGCGCCAGCAGCTGCCGGGCCCCGTCGGCGACGGCCCGGGCGACCCCGGCCTCGTACCGCATCCGCTGCCGGCGCCGCTCGGCGCGCGCCCGCGCCTCACGCTCGGCCCTGGCCCCGCGGTCGAGGGCGTCCGCCCTTCCCGCGAGTCCCTTGACCCGCTCCTCATGGGTCCGCAGCTGCAGCCGCGCCTCCATCTCGGTCTGCCGCGCGTTGGCCCCGTCGGCGGCGAGCCGGTCCCGAGCCGAGCTGTCGGGGTCCTCCTCGACGGGCATCTCCTCCACGGCCGCGAGCCGCTCGGCGCACTCCTCCACGTCGATCCGCGCACGCTCCAGCGACTCCTCTGCGGCGGCCACGGCCAGGGCGCCGCGCTCGGCCTCGCCGAGGGCCCCCTTGGCCTGCCCGGCCAGCCGCCCGAGCTGCTGCGCGACCCCGGCGCGCGCCTGCTCCCCGGCCCGCCGCAGCTCACCGAGCTCCTCGACGCGCGCGGCGGCCCCGACCCGCCGCAGCAGGGCACCCTCCTCCGCCTCGACGAGCTCCCGGCACTCCCGCTCCAGCCGCTCCAGCTCCGCGTCCGCCTCGTCGACGGCGGCCTGCACCTCGATGAGACTGGGCACCCCGGCGGACCCGCCGTGCGCGAGATGCGCCCCGAGCACGTCCCCGTCCCCGGTCACGGCCACCAGCTCGGGCCGCGCGGCGACCACGGCCTCGGCCTCCTCCAACGACCCGACGACGACATACCCCCGCAGCACCCACGCCACGGCCCGCACCACCTCGGCGTCCCCCCGCACCAGCCCGGCGGCCTCCCGCCACGAACCCGCACCCACGACGGTCCCCACACGGCCAAACCCCGCCGCCACCCCGTCGAGCCCGGCCGGGTCCGGCGCGTCCAGCCCCGCCGACCCTTGAGCCGCAGGCTCCGAGGCGGAGCCCCGCCCACCCAGCCCCGCCGGCGTTTGAGCCGCAGGCTCCGAGGCGGAGCCCCGCACACCCAGCCCCGCCGGCGCTTGAGGCGCGGGGTCCGGGGCGGAGCCCCGGTTTCGGGAAGGGGCGGGGTGGGGGAAATCTCCCGACCCCTGGGCCTGCCCCGGCAGGCCTGCACCGCCCGGGGCCACACCACCGGGGCCCGGGGCATGCCCCGGCACCCCGCCCGCAGCCGGAGCCGGGACCGAGCCCGGGGACGGGGCCGCACCCGGGGCCGGGACCGAGCCCGAACCCGGAGCCGGGGTGATCAGGAACGTGGCTCGTCCCGCGTCCGTGTCCCGCAGGTACCGGATGGCCCCGGCAGCCGCCCCGGCCGACCCCACGGCCACCGCATCCGCGGCGGAGCCAAGGGCCGCCGCCACCGCGACCTCGTACCCCGCCTCCACCGACACCCGCTCGGCCGCCGGCCCCAGCACCCCCGCCAGCCGCTCCCGCACCGCCAGCAACGCCCCGGTCCCGTCCTTGCGCCGCAGCCCCAGCGCGAGCGCGTCCCGCCGCGCCGAGACCGCCGCGCGGGATCGTTCCGCCGAGGTCCGCGCCTCCCGGGCCGCCGCCAGCGCGGCCTCCGCCTCCGCCAGCCCGGCCCGCGCCGCCTCGTACTGCTCCTCCTCCGCGGAGGACTCCTCCAGCCCGCCGACCTCCTCGGCCAGCGCCTCGTACTCCTCCCGGGCCTCCTCCGCCCGGGCGCGCGCCTCGTCCCGGGCCGCCACCAGCCGGTCGATCTCCGCCTCGGCCGCCCCGGCCCGGGACCGGGCCGCGCCCAGCCGCCCGGTCAGCCGGGCCAGCTCCTCCCGCCGGTCGGCGACGGCCCGCGCGGCGTCCCGCAGCCGCCGCTCCTCCTCGGCGAGGGCCCGCTCCAGCTCGGCCCGGTGCGCGGCGGTGTCCTCCAGGGCCCGCTCGGACGCCTCCAGCGCGGCCGTCAGCTCCGCCTCCTGCTCCCGGATCCGGGCGGCCTCCCGCTCCATGTCCTCGGGGTCGCGGCCCCGCCGCTCCTCCTCCACCGGGGCCGAAGCGCTCTTGACCCGCGCCTGCGCCAGCGACTCGGTCCCCCGCACCCGTTCGGCCAGCTGCGCGAGCTCGTGCCAGGTCTGCTGGGCCCGCTGGAGCCGCGGCGCGAGCCGCCGTACCGCTTCCTCCAGCTCGGCCTCGCGGCGCAGCGCCTCCGCGAGGTCCCGCTCGGCGGACTCCTTGCGCTCCTTGAGCGCGGCCTCGTCGGCGATCTCGGCGTCGAGCGCGGCCCGCAGCGCCACCAGGTCGTCGGCGAGGAGGCGCAGCCGCGCGTCCCGCAGGTCGGCCTGGATCACGGCGGCCCGCCGGGCCACGGCCGCCTGCCGTCCGAGGGGCTTGAGCTGGCGGCGCAGCTCGTCGGTCAGGTCCTGCACCCGCGCGAGGTTGGCCTGCATCGCGTCGAGCTTGCGCAGCGCCTTCTCCTTGCGCTTGCGGTGCTTGAGCACACCCGCGGCCTCCTCGATGAAGGCGCGGCGGCCCATCGGGTCGGCGTGCAGGACGGAGTCGAGCTGGCCCTGTCCGACGATGACGTGCATCTCCCGGCCGATGCCGGAGTCGGAGAGGAGCTCCTGGATGTCGAGGAGCCGACAGGTGTCCCCGTTGATCTGGTATTCGCTGCTGCCGCCGCGGAACATGATCCGCGTGATGGTGACCTCGGCGTACTCGATCGGCAGGGCGCCGTCGGAGTTGTCGATGGTGAGGGAGACCTCGGCGCGGCCGAGCGGCGGCCGGCCCGTCGTGCCGGCGAAGATGACGTCTTCCATCTTGCCGCCGCGCAGGGACTTGGCCCCCTGTTCCCCCATGACCCAGGACAGCGCGTCCACCACGTTGGACTTGCCCGACCCGTTCGGGCCCACGACGCAGGTGATGCCCGGCTCGAAGCGGAGGGTGGTGGCGGAGGCGAAGGATTTGAAGCCGCGCAGGGTCAGGGACTTGAGGTGCACGCCGCCGGACTCTACCTTTCACGTTCGGTTTCACCCATGAAGGTGCAGGGCAGATCCGACGTTAAAGGAACCAGCCCCCCACCTGGCCCAATGCGCCTGACGGCCCACTGGGCGCGGTGGCTGATCGCGGCGTGGCGGATCACCGCAAGAAAGAAGGGACGCCGGAGCGTCCCTTGCAGATCATGCGGTGCCCGTGCAGATCATGCGGGGCTGAAGTCGAACGACGGGTGAGTCGCGGATCAGGTGAGCGCAGGCTCCGCCTGGGATACGTCGAGGTCCATGCTGCCGAGCAGCGAGTCTCCGTGCTGAGCGGCGGCCGCGGTCAGAGCGTCGTTCTCGGACTGGATCCGTCCGAGCTCGGACTCGAGGTCCTGGACGCGCTGCTGAAGCCGTCGCATCTCGGCGAGGAGTCGCGGGTCGGAACCGCCGACGTAACCGAGAAGCGCCTTTGCCATGATGGATGGTCCTCCACACTGAGTGACCGACCGAAGCGGTGTGGGTCGTGAGGGAATCGCACCCGCGGATGTCCGACAGCGACTGTCAGTCACTGCACTCGTTCTCTTGATCTAACGCTGCCTACTGCCAGCACTGCCAAACAGCTCAGGTGCGCGGGGCTTCCAGCGTCTCACCAAAAAGTTTGACGGTCAACACGATCACGCCCCGTATCGGCGGGCATCCCGGCCCTCGCAGGGGGCGTGGAGATCATCCTCATCTCCGAGCCTTCCACGGTTCGCCGCCGACGGCAACGTGTCGACGGCGAATGCGCAGTTCCGACCGGGTGTGGACCGTCCAGGGGTCTGATCAGTTCATGATCAGTCGATAGCTCACCGGATCTCGAACCCGTCGTAGCCGCCGCGCGGTGTGCCCCAGATCTCCGTCACCCCGTCCACTCGTCCGGGCGTGTCGCCGTCGCGGAGCCAGTCGAGCAGCCGGTGGCAATTCTCACGTTGACCCTCGGCCACCACCTGCACTCGGCCGTCGTCGAGGTTGAGGGCGAAGCCGGCCAGCCCGCCGATCTCCAGGGCATTGGCCCTGGTGAACCAGCGGAAGCCCACTCCCTGTACACGGCCGCGCACCCAGGCGGTCATGCGTACGTCTTCATTCATGCAAGAAAGCTAACCGGGCAAAGGCCTCTTGATCCCATCGGCCCCTTTGCCGCATGGGCTACAGTCCCCCACCAATGACTCACCCGTTCGGGTGAGCAAACGTTGATCTTGCAAAGAAGGGGCCGCGACCGATGGGACGCCACCGACTCCACGCCGCGCCGCGCCGCGGCGCCAGGCGCACCGCCGTGCGTACCGGCCTGCTCGGCGTCTCCGTGGCCGTGGTCCTCGGTACTGCGGCCGTCACGACCGGTTTCGTGCCGGTCGGCGGCTCCTTCCCGTACGTCGGCACGGGCTCCGCCGCCAGCACCGAGGCCCGGGCGAAGCCCACCCCGAGCCCGGACCGCGTGATGGAGCAGGGCGGCCTCGCCAACCTGTCCGGCCGCGCCTCCGCCGGCCCCGGCGCGAGCACCCCGTCGGGCACCCCCTCGGCCTCGCCCAGCCCCTCGGCCTCCCCGTCCCCTTCGGCCTCACCGTCGCCCACGCCCTCCCCTTCGGCCTCCACGAAGGCTCCGGAGAAGACGCCCGCCCCGCAGCCCCCGAAGGCGGTCGCCCCCAAGCCCGCGGCGCCCAAGCCCCCGGCCGCCGGGACCGCGAACCCCTCCGTGGAGGCGGAGGTCCTCGCCCTGGTCAACCAGGAGCGCGCCCAGGCCGGCTGCGTGGCGGTCCGCGCGAACCCGCCGCTGAACGCGCTGGCCGCGGCCTTCAGCAAGGACATGGCCGTCCGGGGCTTCTTCGACCACACCGACCCGGACGGCAACACCCCCTGGCAGCGGGCGCAGAACGCCGGCATCTCCGGGATGGGCGGCGAGAACATCGCGCGCGGCCAGGGTGACGCCAAGACGGTGATGCAGGGCTGGATGAACAGCCCCGGGCACCGCGCGAACATCCTCAACTGCGAATTCCGCACCCTCGGTGTGGGCGTCTACTTCGGGTCCGGCGGCCCCTGGTGGACCCAGGACTTCGGCTTCTAGCCGCCGCCGGAACCACCGCTCGGAACCGCCGGACGGGCGCCGGTCAGGCGGCGGAGGCCGCCAGGGCCGCCCGGCCCGCCAGGACCACGCGGGTGTGCTCGGCCACGCGGCGGCCGAGGTGCTCGGCGGTCGCGATGTCGGCCTTGTGGACGCCCTCCGGGCCCTCGTCGGCGTTGGTCTGGGCGGCCGCGCCGGAGGAGAAGCCGAGGCGGTTGAGGTCGTACTCGGAGCCGGTGGAGGAGTTCCAGCCCGGCTTCAGGCCCAGGTTCACCCAGCTCATGCCGTGCTGCGAGGCCAGCATCTGGAAGTACTGCAGGGTGTTGAGCTTGTCGCCCGCCTTGGAGGCGGAGTTGGTGAAGCCCGCCGCGACCTTGTCCTGCCAGGCGTCGCCGAACCAGCGCTTCGAGGTGGCCTCCGCGAAGACGTGGAAGGCGCCGGACGCGGTGCCCATGTAGGTCGGGGAGCCGAAGACGATCGCGTCGGAGGCGTCGAGGAGCTCCCACTCGGCGTCGGTGATCTCGTCGACCTTGACGACGTGCACGGTCGCCCCGGCTGCGGCGGCGCCGGCCCGCACGGCCTCGGCGACCACGGCGGTGTGCCCGTAACCCGAGTGGTAGGCGATGGAGACGACGGGGGCGGGGATGGTGGCAGACATGGCTGTGCTCCTAGAAGGCTGTTCCGGTGCACCGTGGTACGGCGCGGTGCGACGGACCAAGAGAAGCACTAACTTTTAGAAAGCGCAAGCAGATGGTTAGCGCTACCCGGGGGTACGCTAGAGCCATGGAGATCCCTGCCTGTACCGATGTCTGCGCCGAGGGCGCCGCGGCCGACCTGCCGTTCGACGTGTTCGCGCGCGCCTGTCCCTCGCGGGAAACCCTGGAGCACGTCACCGGCCGCTGGGGCAGCCTCACCGTGGGCGCCCTGCGCGACGGCCCGCGCCGCTTCAACGAGCTGCGCCGCCGGGTCGAGGGCGTGAGCGAGAAGATGCTCTCCCAGACCCTGCACGCACTGGAGCGCGACGGCATCGTCACGCGCGAGGCGCAGCCGACCAACCCGCCCCGCGTCGACTACGAGCTGACCCCGCTCGGCCGCGAGGTCGCCGACCGCCTGCTCGCCCTGATCCATTTCCTGGAAGGCAGCATGGACGAGGTCCTCACCTCGCGGCGGTCCTACGACACCGCGCGCGGCGGCCTCTGACAGCGCGGGCAGAAGTAGCTGGACCGGTTCATCCAGGCCCGCCGCCGCATCGGCGTACCGCAGCGGCGGCAGGGCTCGCCCTCGCGCCCGTAGGCGTCCAGGGACCGGTCGAAGTAGCCCGATTCGCCGTTCACGTTGACGTACAGGCTGTCGAAGCTGGTCCCGCCGACGGAGAGCGCGGCGTTCATGACCTCCCTCACATGGGTGAGGAGTTCCACGCTCCGGGGGCGGGTGAGGGTGGCGGTGGGGCGCTCGTAGTGCAGCCTGGCGCGCCACAGGGCCTCGTCGGCGTAGATGTTGCCGACCCCGCTGATCAGCGACTGGTCCAGCAGCGCCCGCTTGAGGGTGGTCCGCTTGGCGCGCAGCGCCAGGTGGTAGGCGGCCTCGTCGAACAGGGGGTCCAGGGGGTCGCGGGCGATGTGCGCGATGACGTCCGGCAGTCCGTCCTCGCTGCCGGGGACGGTCTCGTGCAGCGAGAGCCCGCCGAAAGTGCGCTGGTCCACGAAGCGCAGCTCGGTCCCGGCGTCGTCGGCGAAGCGGACCCGGATGCGCAGGTGCTTCTCGTCGGGAGCGCCGGCCGGCTGCACCAGCAGCTGCCCGCTCATCCCGAGGTGCCCGAGGACGGACAGGTCCCGGCCCTCCAGCGGCAGCCACAGGTATTTGCCGCGCCGCCGCGGCACCCCGATGGTCCCGCCGGCCAGGCGCGCCGCGAAGTCGGCCCCGCCCGCCGGGTGCCGGCGCACGGCCCTGGGGTGGAGCACCTCCACGCCGTCGACGGTCCGTCCGGCCACCCAGCGCTCCAGGCCGCGCCGCACCACTTCGACTTCGGGCAGCTCGGGCACGGTGTTCCTCCGGGGAAAGGCGGACGTCGCAGGACAGGAGCGCGGACGTCCGGCTCTGCCCGCGAGCCTACCCGGCGGCCCGGCGCGGCAGGGGCCCCGCCCGGAAAGGGAACCGCGCGGGGGCGGGACGCCCGGAAACGGGACCGCCCGCCCCTGCCGGTGGCAGGAGCGGGCGGGGACGTACCCGAAGGAAGCGTCGGTCAGGCCTGGGGCGCCGGGTCGGCGGGGGTCGGTGCCCCGCCGGCTTCGGCGGACGCCGCTTCCGCGGCCTTCCGCTCGTCCGCCGCGGCACGGATCCCGCGCCACGCGGACTCCGCCGCCTGCTGTTCCGCTTCCTTCTTGCTGCGGCCGGTGCCGGTGCCGTACGAGACACCACCGACGCGAGCAGCAGCTGTGAAGGTCTTCTCGTGGTCCGGACCGGTCTCGGTGACCAGGTACTCGGGCACGCCGAGGCCTTCGGCCGCCGTGAGCTCCTGGAGACTGGTCTTCCAGTCCAGGCCGGCACCGAGGTTCGAGGACTTCTCGATGAGCGGGTCGAAGAGCCGGTGAACCAGCTCCGAGGCCGCGTCGAGGCCCTTGTCGAGATAGACCGCGCCGATCACCGCTTCAAGGGTGTCGGCAAGGATGGAGGCCTTGTCCCGGCCGCCCGTGCCCTCTTCGCCCCGGCCGAGCCGGATGAAGGAGCCGAGGTCCAGCCCGCGGCCGACCTCCGCCAGCGCACGCGAGTTGACCACCGCGGCCCGCAGTTTGGCCAGTTGGCCTTCCGGCAGGTCGGGGTGGGTGGTGTACAGCGTGTCCGTGACCACCAGACCCAGGACGGAGTCCCCGAGGAACTCCAGCCGTTCGTTGGTGGGCAGACCGCCGTTCTCGTACGCGTACGAACGGTGGGTCAGCGCACGCACCAGAAGGGCGGACTCGAGTTGGTACCCGAGCCGCCCTTCCAGAAGCGTGTGGGACGAGGCCGCGTTGTTACTGTCTGCCTGCTTCTCAGCGTTGGACAGCTCAGACATTGCGCCTCTCACCAGCCGCTCAGACCTCGAGGACCTGGCGCTTGTTGTAGGTGCCGCAGCTCGGGCACGCGATGTGCTGGAGCTTCGGCTCCTGGCAACGCTCGCACGAAACCAGGGTGGGGACCGCAGCCTTCCACTGCGACCGGCGGTGGCGCGTGTTGCTGCGCGACATCTTCCGCTTCGGAACAGCCACGGCTACTTCTCCTGCTTCTCGGCGGCGCTCTGAACTCCGTCAGATGCAGTGCCGCTCATGTTGTCCTTCTCGCCGTCCTGATCGGTCACGACGAGTTCCTGCAATGCCGCCCAACGGATGTCGACGGCGTCGTGGTGGTGCTCCGGGTCGTCGTTCAGGCTGAGCCCGCAATCGGGGCACAGTCCGAGACAGTCCTCCCGGCACACCGGCTGCATGGGCAGTGCGAGCACCACCGCATCCCGCAGCACGGGTTCGAGGTCGAACAATCCGTCCTCGAGGAAGAGCATGTCCTCGTCGTCCTCGGCGTCGTCGGCCGGCTCCGCCTTCTGGCGGCCCCGGTCGTCGGCGTCAGGGTACGAGAACATTTCCTGGAAGTCCGTCTTGAGCTCGCGCTCGACGGCCTCCAGACACCTTACGCACTCCCCCACGGCCTTTGCACGGACGGTGCCTGTGACAAGCACCCCTTCCATGACCGACTCCAGGCGGAGCTCGATCTTCACGGGGGCGCCTTCCGGCACTCCGATGACGTCGACGAGACCGAAGTCCGCCGGCGCCTCGACCTCACGGGACAGCCGCTGCATGGCACCAGGACGCCGGCCCAGCTCGTGCGTGTCGAACACGAGGGGGTTGCGGTGGTCGAGGCGGGTATTCAGGGCCGTTCCTGCTTTCACAGATCGCTGAAGATCAAAGATTTCGCTGCTCACGGGCAGCACGGACCGCGACGCATATGCGCGACCGAACAGCCAGGATACCCGGCGCTTCGCTCAGAGCCCAATCCGGCCTAACGGCCCTGTTCGTACTGGCGCAGCTGATCGAGGTTGATCATGCTCGTGTCGAAAAAGCTGGTCTCGTCGAGCGCGGGCTGCTGCGGCTGGTGGGGCTGCTGCGGGTGCTGCTGGTAGGCGGCGTACGGGTCGGGCTGCTGCTGCGGGTAGCCGCCGTACGGGTCCGGCTGCTGGGGGTACCCCGCATAGGGGTCCTGGTAGGCGTAGCCGTCCTGCTGGGGCTGCTGCGCCTGCTGCTGCGGGTAGGGCGTGACGTAGGCCGCCGCCGCGTAGTCGTCGTAGACCGGCGCCGCCTGGGCGGGGATCACCGGCGCCTCGGGTTCGGCGAGCCCGGCCAGGAAGTCCGCGTCGCTCGACGGGCGGACCTGCTGGTTGCCGGCCGCGTCCTGGGCGGCCATGTGCGCGCCGAGGTCGTCCGTGGGCACCCGGCCCAGCAGCTTCTGGCGGCCCCTGCCGACGGCCTCCAGGGTCTTGGAGAGCACCGCCTCGACGGTGGCCAGCTTGGTGTCCACGTACGCGTCCGCCTGCTCACGCCGGGTCTGCGGGTCGGGGCTGGGCTCGGGGGCGCCGGTGTCGTCGTAGCCCTGGGGGTCCAGGCCCGGCCCGCGGCCCAGGAGCTTCTCGCGGCCGCGGTCCACGGCGCCGATGGTCTTGCTGAGGACGACCTCGAAGTTGGCGAGCTTGCCGTCCACGTACTCGTCGGCCTCGGCCCGGATCTCGGCGGCCTCCCGGCGGGCGTCGGCCAGGATCCGGTCGGCCTCGGCCTGCGAGCGGCGCGCGATCTCGGTGTCGGAGATCAGGCTGCCGCGCTGGGCGTGCGCGGACTCGATGATCCGGCCGGCCTCCCGGCGGGCCTCCTCGACCATCTGCTCGCGCCCGCCGATCACCTCGCGGGCCTGGGCGAGCGAGCCGGGCAGGGCCTGGCGTACCTCTTCGAGCTGGGCGAGGAGCTCCGCGCGGTTGACCACGCAGGAGGCCGACATGGGCAGCGACCGGGCGCCGCCCACGGCCGCGACGATCTCGTCCAGCTTCTTCTGTACGTCCATGGGGGCTCGCGCTCTCTTCGCCTCGGACTGACGGGACGACTGTAGGGCCACCGGGGGGACGCGTGGGACGGCCCGGGGAACCTCAGCCCCTCCGCCGCGGGCTCACTTGGCGCGCAGCCGTTCGATCAGCGCCGCGTGGACGTGCTCCGGGAGCAGGTGGGCGACGTCGCCGCCCCAGGCCGCGACCTCCTTGACGAGCGAGGAGGACAGGAAGCTGTACGTCGGGATGGTCGGGACGAACAGCGTCTCGACGCCCGACAGGCCCATGTTCATCTGGGCCATCTGGAGTTCGTAGTCGAAGTCGCTGACCGCGCGCAGGCCCTTGACGATGGCCGGGATGTCCCGCTGCTTGCAGAAGTCGACGAGCAGGCCGTGGAAGGACTCGACCTGGACGTTGCCGTATTCGGCGGTCGCCTCGCGGATCAGTTCGATCCGCTCCTCGACGGTGAACAGGCCCTGCTTCGACTGGTTGATCATCACGGCGACGTGCACGACGTCGTACAGCCTCGAGGCGCGTCCGATGACGTCGAGGTGTCCGTTGTGGATGGGGTCGAAGGATCCCGGACAGACCGCGCGGCGCAACTGAACTCCCTCGTTCATGAGTCTTCGCTGGTGGAGGCGGCGCGACCGTACCAAAGGGTGCCTTCGCCGTACTTGCGCGAGCGCAGCGGCTCGAACCCCTCTGGCCACGGGAACGGTCCGCTCCTGGTGCTGCGCTCCACGGTGACGAGGGCGTCGTCCGTGAGCCAGCCATTGGCGCGGAGTGTGAGGAGGATCTCGCCGAGATCGCCGTGTTCGACGGCGTACGGGGGGTCCAGGAAGACGATGTCGTACGGGTCCCCGGGCGCGGGGGACGCCACGATCTGCTCGGCCTTGCCGGCCCGGAACTCGGCGCCGGGCAGGCCCAGGGTCCTGATGTTGTCCCGGATGGCCTTGGACGCCTTGGCGTCGGCCTCGACCAGCAGGGTGTGGGCGGCGCCCCGGGAGAGGGCCTCCAGGCCGACGGCGCCGGAGCCGCCGTAGAGGTCGAGGACCCTGGAGTCCTGGACTCCGTGCAGCGACTCCCAGGTGGAGAAGAGCCCTTCGCGCATCCGGTCGGAGGTCGGGCGGGTGCCGGTGCCGGGCGGCACGGTCAGCCGCCGCCCGCCGGCGGTGCCGGCGATCACGCGGGTCATCTGGGGTCCTTCTCTGCGGCGGACGGGGGAGGCTTTGGCCTCCGTTCTGGCCTCCAACGATAGGTCGTGGTGGTCAGCCCTTCTCCAGGTACTGCTCCCGCTCGGTGTCCAGCAGGGCGTCGAGCGCGGTGCGCAGCCCCGGCAGGCGCTCCAGTTCGGGGTCGGCGGCGACCACGCGGGCGGCCTCCTCCCGGGCCTGGGCGATGACCTCCTCGTCCTCGATGACGGCGAGCATGCGCAGCGAGGAGCGGACGCCGGACTGGGCCTGGCCGAGGACGTCGCCCTCGCGGCGCTGTTCCAGGTCGATGCGGGAGAGTTCGAAGCCGTCGAGGGTGGCGGCGACGGCGGCGAGCCGGGCGCGGGCGGGGCTGGCCTCGTGCATCTCGCTGACCAGCAGGCACAGGCCGGGGGCGGAGCCACGGCCGACGCGGCCGCGCAGCTGGTGGAGCTGGGAGACGCCGAAGCGGTCCGCGTCCATGATCACCATGACGGTGGAGTTGGGGACGTTGACGCCGACCTCGATGACGGTGGTGGCGACGAGCACCTTGACCTCGCCTGCGGCGAAGCGGCGCATGACGTCGTCCTTGTCGGCGGGGTCCATCCGGCCGTGCAGCACCTCGACGGAGAGTCCGGCGAGGGGGCCGCGGGTGAGCTGCTCGGCGATCTCCAGGACGGCGAGCGGGGGCCGCTTCTCGGCCTCGTCCTCGGCGGAGGCCTTCTTCTTGTTCTTGGGGTCGTCCTCGCCGTCGCCGATGCGCGGACAGACCACGTAAGCCTGGTGGCCGTTCTCGACCTCCTCGCGGACCCGCTCCCAGGCCCGGGTGAGGAAGTGCGGCTTGTCCTTGGCGGGCACCACGTGGGTGGCGATCGGGGAACGGCCGGCGGGCAGCTGGTCGAGGACGGAGGTCTCCAGGTCGCCGAAGACGGTCATGGCGACGGTGCGCGGGATGGGGGTGGCGGTCATGACCAGCAGGTGCGGGGGCTGCTTGCCCTTGGAGCGGAGGGCGTCGCGCTGCTCGACGCCGAAGCGGTGCTGTTCGTCGACGACGACCAGACCGAGGTCATGGAACTGGACCTTGTCCTCGATCAGGGCGTGGGTGCCGATGACGATCCCGGCCTCGCCGGTGACCAGGTCGAGCAGGGCCTGGCGGCGGGCGGCGGTCCCCATGGAGCCGGTGAGCAGGACCACCTTGGTGCCCTGGTCGGACCCGCCGAGCATCCCTCCCTCGGCGAGCTCGCCCATCATCTCGGTGATGGAGCGGTGGTGCTGCTGGGCGAGGACCTCGGTGGGGGCGAGCATCGCGGCCTGCCCGCCGGAGTCGACGACGGCGAGCATGGCCCGCAGGGCCACCATCGTCTTTCCGGAGCCGACTTCGCCCTGGAGGAGGCGGTGCATGGGGTGGCTGGTGGCCAGGTCGTCGAAGATCTCCTTCGAGACGTTCTGCTGGCCTTCGGTGAGGGTGAAGGGGAGCTTCGCGTCGAAGGCGTCGAGGAGGCCGCCGGGGGCGGGGCGGCGGGCGACGGCCGGCAGCTGGGAGTCGGCGTGCCGGCGGCGGGCGAGGGCGACCTGGAGGACGAAGGCCTCGTCCCACTTCAGGCGGCGGCGGGCGTCCTCGATGTCGGCCTTGGTGGCCGGGCGGTGGATCTTGAGGAGGGCCTCGGTGAGCGGGACGAGTCCGCGGCCGTCGCGCAGGGCGGGCGGGAGCGGGTCGAGGGCCTCCTGCGCCCGGGGCAGGACGGCGTCCACGCACTTGGCGATCTTCCAGGACTCCAGCTTGGCGCAGGCCGGGTAGATCGGGATCAGCTGGTTGGCGAAGGCGGTGGCGGCGTCCCGGTCGGAGGCGTCTCCGCCGAGGGGTTCGTAGGCGGGGTGCGCGAGCTGGAGCTTGTGGTTGAACCGGGAGACCTTGCCCGCGAACATCGCGCGGCTGCCGGGCAGCAGTTCCTTGTGCGGCTTGTGGACGCCGGCACCGAAGAAGACCAGCTGGAGGCGGCCGCTGCCGTCGGTGATGGTGACCTCCAGCCGTTTGCCGCGGCCCCCGTTGAAGGTCAGGATCCGGGCGTCGGCGACCTGGGCGACGACCGTCACGTGCTCGTCGAGCTGGTCGGCGAGGTCCGCGAGCGAGGTCAGCTCGCCGCGTTCGGCGTACCGGCGGGGGTAGTGGTGGAGCAGGTCCAGGGCCGTGTGCAGGCCGAGCTGCTCGGCCAGCACCTTGGCGGTGGCGGGGCCGAGGGTCTTCTTGAGGTCTTCGTCGAGCGCGGGCACGTGTTCCATTGCACACCATGCCTGTGACAGGGCCGCTATTCGACTCCGATGAGCAGCGGCGCCGAGTGGCGGCCGCCGCGGTAGGTGACGGTGTCCACGGCCAGGTGGGCGTGCTGGACGTACGCCTCCAGGCGCGCGGCGAGGGTCTCCGGCACCTCGGGGCCCAGGACGAGGGTGACCAGTTCGCCGCCGGAGCCGAGCATCCGCTCCAGGACGGCCTCGGCCGTCTCGGGCAGGCCCGCGCCGATGACGGCGACGTCGCCGTCGATGAGCCCGAGGACGTCCCCGGCCTGGCAGATCCCGGCGGAGGTGAAGGACTGCCGCTCGGCGACGGCCAGTTCCCCGTAGCGGGTGGCGCCGGCGGCGGCGGTCATGGTGACGACGTCCTCGTCGAAGCTGGCGTCCGGGTCGTGCACGGCGAGGGCGGCCAGGCCCTGGACGGCGGACCGGGTCGGGATCACGGCCACCCTTACGCCGTCGGCGCGGGCCTGCTCGGCGGCGGCCGCGGCGGCCGCGCGCAGTTCGGCGCCGCCGGGCAGCAGGACCACCTCGCGGGCGTGCGCGCGGCGGACGGCGTCGACCAGTTCGGCCACGGCGGGCGGCTCGCCGGGACGGGCCGGGACGGTGGTCGCGCCGGCCTCCCCGCACAGCGCGGCCAGCCCCTCGCCCTGGACCACGGCCACCACGGCCCGCTGGGCGCGGGGGGCGCTCGCGCGGCGGCGTTCGTCGCCGAAGTGCGTGATGCGGATCCGGTACGGCCGGCCCGCTTCCACCCCGGCCTCGACGGCGGCGCCGGGGTCGTCGACGTGCACGTGGACGTTCCACAGCCCGTCGCCGCCGACCACCACGAGGGAGTCGCCGAGCGCGTCGAGGGCGGCGCGCAGCCGGCCGACGGCCTCCTCGGGGGCCTCCAGGAGGTAGATCACCTCGTAGCCGGGCCCGCCCTCCTCCTGGGCGCAGGGCTCGGGGATCCGCTCCAGGGGCACGGCCGGCCCCCGGACCGGGTCGGGCTCGGGCTCCTGGCCGGACAGCGCCTGCCACAGCGCCCCGAGTACGGCGACCAGTCCGCAGCCCCCCGCGTCGACGACCCCGGCCTTCCCGAGGGCGGCCAGCTGCTCCGGGGTCTCGGCCAGGGCCGCGCGGGCCCCCTCGTAGGCGGCGCGGGCCACGTCGGCGGCGGTCCCGGGGGCGGCCTCCGCGGCGCGTGCGGCGGCGCCGGCGACGGTGAGCATGGTCCCCTCGACGGGGTGCGCGACGGCCTGGTAGGCCTCCTCGGCGGCCCGGGTCAGGGCCCGGGCCAGCAGCGGGCCGGGGGCGCGGCCGGCCGGGTCGGCGCCGAGGACGTCGGCGACCCCGCGCAGCAGCTGGGCGAGGATCGTCCCGGAGTTGCCGCGGGCGCCTATGAGCGCGCCGTGCGCGTAGGCCCGTACGGCTTCGGGCAGGGAGGCCGGGGAGGCGGCCGGCCCTGTGCCGTCGGTCACGCCGGGGGCGGTGCGGGCGAGGGCCTCGGTCAGCGCGCGGTCGGCGGATTCGGCGGTGAGGTAGAGGTTGGTGCCGGTGTCGGCGTCCGCGACGGGGTAGACGTTGATCGCGTCGATGTCCGTGCGGGCCCGGCCCAGTGCGGCCAGGGCCAGGGAGCTCCAGGTGCGCACCGCGTCGGCGTCGAGGGTGTGCGGCTCGGGCTCGTACGCCACCGGGCGTTCCTCCTTGTGCGGGCCAGGGTTCACCGCAGGGTAACGAAGGACGGCCGCCCTCCCGGGCCCCCGGGGCGGAGCCCGGCCCCGTCATGGTAGTTTTCTCGGACCCAAGCAGTCGTTGTATGCTGCTCAGGTTGCCCGTCGAGAGTCGGGTCATTCGTCCGGCAAGCCACTTCAGATCTCTGATTCCGGTGTGCCGGATTCCACCGTAATTGCATCTGAAGTCTTGGAGTGACCTGTGGCTGCCAACTGCGACGTTTGCGCCAAGGGGCCGAGCTTCGGCAACAACATCTCCCACTCGCACCGCCGCACCTCGCGTCGCTGGAACCCGAACATCCAGCGCGTCCGTGCCGTGGTCAATGGGACGCCGAAGCGCCTCAACGCCTGCACCTCGTGCATCAAGGCCGGCAAGGTCTCGCGCTGACGCCTCCCGTCGTCGTAGCGCAGCCCTTTCCGGTTGCCAAGAAGGCCGGTTCACCTCTGGTGAACCGGCCTTTTGCCTTGTCAGGACCACACATCAACGTTGAGGTGTGGTGGTCCTGACCGCTCAGCGCCACTGCCAGGCGTGGTCCACCGGGCCGATGCCGCCGCCGAGCGCGAAGCCGGCGGCGATGGCGCCGGTGACGTACTCCTTGGCCGCCGTGACGGCCTCCGGGACGGGCAGGCCCTTGGCCAGGCCCGCCGCGATCGCGCTGGCGAGCGTGCAGCCGGTGCCGTGGGTGTGCCGGTTGTCGTGGCGGGGGGCCCGCAGCCACAGCTCCTCGGAGCCGTCGGTCAGCAGGTCCACGGCCTCGCCGCCGTGGGCCGCGAGGTGGCCGCCCTTGATCAGCGCCCAGCGGGGCCCGTAGCCGAGGACCGCGTCGGCGGCCCGCCGCATGTCGTCCTCGTCCTCCACGGCCACCCCGGTGAGCTGCGCCACCTCGTCGAGGTTGGGCGTCGCCACCGTGGCCCGGGGCAGCAGCAGCCCGCGTACGGCGTCCAGCGCGGAGGCGGCGAGCAGCGCGTCCCCGTGCTTGGAGACCCCCACGGGATCCACCACCGCCGGGGCGTCGGTGCCCGCCAGCAGTTCCGCGACGGTCTCCACGAGGACGGCGGAGGAGAGCATGCCGGTCTTGACGGCCTGGACCCCGATGTCGTCCACGACGGCCCGGTACTGGGCCGTGACGGCCTCGGCGGGCAGCTCCCAGGCCCCCTTCACCCCGAGGGAGTTCTGGGCGGTCACGGCGGTGACCACGCTCATGCCGTGCACGCCGAGCGCCAGCATGGTCTTGAGGTCGGCCTGGACGCCCGCGCCGCCGCCGGAGTCGGATCCGGCGACGGTCAGGCACAGCGGCGGGTGCCCGACGCTCACGGGGCGTCCTCGGTGGCCGGGTCGGTGCCGAAGTGGTCCCAGCCCCCGGTGCTGGTCCAGGGGGCGCCGTCCACGGTCACCTGGGGCAGGGCGGAGCGGTGCTGGACCTCGCCGATGACCTTCCAGCGGGCGGGGAGCTTCACGTCGGGCGGGAAGGTCGCCACGATGGCGTGGTCCTCTCCGCCGGTGAGCACCCACTGGAGCGGGTCCACGCCGACGGCCTGGCCGATGTCGTGCATCTGGGTCGGGATGTCCACGGCCCCCGAGCGCAGGTCGATCCGTACGTGGCTGGCCTCGGCGATGTGCCCGAGGTCGGCGATCAGGCCGTCGCTGACGTCGGTCATGGCGGTGGCGCCGAGTCCGGCGGCCGCCGGGCCCGCGTGGTAGGGCGGCTCGGGGCGCCGGTGCGCCTCGACGAAGGCCCGCGGGGAGCGGAAGCCGCGCGAGAGCACCGCGTAGCCCGCCGCGGACCAGCCGAGCCAGCCCGTGACGGCCACGACGTCGCCGGGCTGGGCGCCGGAGCGCAGCACG
This sequence comes from Streptomyces sp. NPDC029216, assembly GCF_040648015.1. Lineage (NCBI taxonomy): Bacteria > Bacillati > Actinomycetota > Actinomycetes > Kitasatosporales > Streptomycetaceae > Streptomyces > Streptomyces sp. NPDC029216. The sequence continues at coordinate 78,973 of NZ_JBEZWL010000003.1, forward strand.
GGCTCGTGGTTGCGCAGGTCACCGAGGGCGGTGATGGAGACGGTGATGGTGTCCCCGCGGACGACGTCGCCGCCGACCACGGCCGCGCCGGCGACCTGGCACTCGTCGCGGATGCCGTCCATCAGCTCGGTGGGCCAGGTGACCGGCAGCTCCGCCGGGACCACGAGGCCGAGGAGCAGGGCGGTCGGTACCGCGCCCATGGCGGCGATGTCGGCCAGATTCTGCGCGGCGGCCTTGCGGCCGACGTCGTAGGCGGTGGACCAGTCGCGCCGGAAGTGCCGGCCCTCCAGCAGGATGTCCGTGCTGGCCACCACCCGCCGGTCGGGGGCCGACACGACCGCGGCGTCGTCGCCCGGTCCGAGCCGGACCGCCGGGGTGGTGGTGAGCCGTGAGGTGAGCTCCCTGATGAGCCCGAATTCCCCCAGCTCGCCCACAGTGCCCTTCATCGCTGTGCCCCTTCTTGGCAAGTCCGCTTGCGGTCGCGAGCCGTCACAGCTCTGGGTACCGTCAACAGATACGTCAACTTCTGGTCTGCGTACGCCCCGCTGTACGTGGCGCCTGGTCTGCGGGTCTCCCCGCGGCACCCGGCGACGCGGTACCGTGGCGTCCCTTCTTCCCCCGGCCCTTTCGATTGTGTGGGGCCCATCCGAAGGTTAGGGGAAATGATCCTCGTGGCCGCCCTGGAGGTTCCGTGGTACAGGCGTACATCCTCATCCAGACCGAGGTGGGCAAGGCGTCGGTTGTCGCCGAGTCCATCGGGAAGATCGCGGGGGTGATCCAGGCCGAGGACGTGACGGGACCGTACGACGTGATCGTGCGGGCCCAGGCCGACACCGTCGACGATCTCGGCCGCATGGTGGTCGCCAAGGTCCAGCAGGTGGAGGGGATCACCCGCACCCTGACCTGCCCCGTGGTCCATCTGTAGCCCCCGTCTACTCTTGGCCGGTGATGTCTTCGCACCGCCGGCCCCTGCGTCTACTGGCCCTTCCCGTCCTGTCGGCGGCCGTGGCCCTGGCGGGCTGTGCCCCCGGGGCCTCCGCGGCCCGGGTGACTCCTCCGCCCGCGCCGCCCGCCGACGTCGCGGGGCTCTGTGCCGCGCTGCACGAGGAGCTCCCGCAGAAGGTGTCCGGGCTGGACCGGACCACCACCGAACCGCGGTCGGACCTGACCGCCGCGTGGGGCGGCTCGGCGATCGTACTGCGGTGCGGCATCCCCAAGCCCGCCAAGATGGCCGATCCGAAGGCGGACGGAGTGGAGGTGAACGGCGTCGGCTGGCTGGTGGAGCGGCCGGCCGACGGAGGTCTGAGGTTCACCTCCGGCTCGCGTCTCGCCTACACGGAGGTCTGGGTCGACAAGGAGCATGCCACGGACGCGAGCATGCTCGTGGATCTGTCCGCCGCCGTGGCCAAGACCGTGCCCGTGGGCATCGCCTCGTACTGACCCCTCCCCCGCGCACACCGCCGCCCGCCGGGAATGCTCCCGGCGGGCGGTCGGCTGTACGGAGTCCGGGGGCTAGCGCAGCCCGGTGGAGCGGCGCAGGGCCGCCTGGATCAGGCGGTCCACCAGCTCCGGGTACTCGATGCCCGTCTCCTGCCACATGCGCGGGTACATCGAGATCGGCGTGAACCCCGGCATCGTGTTGATCTCGTTGATGACGAAGGTGCCGTCCTCGGTGAGGAAGAAGTCGGCGCGGACCAGGCCCTCGCAGGACGCGGCCTCGAAGGCCTCGACGGCGAGCCGCTGCACCTCGGCGGTCTGCTCCGGGGTGAGCGGGGCGGGCACGAGCCCGTCGGCGGAGTCGATGTACTTCGCCTCGAAGTCGTAGAAGTCGTGGCTGGAGACCGGCGGGATCTCCGCGGGCACGCTGGCGCGCGGCCCGTCCTCGAACTCCAGGACGCCGCACTCGATCTCGCGGCCGCGCAGCAGCGCCTCCACGATGACCTTCGGGTCGTGGCGGCGGGCCTCGCGGATGGCCGCGTCGAGGCCGGAGGCGTCGTCGACCTTGGTGATGCCGATGGAGGAGCCGGCGCGGGCGGGCTTGATGAACAGCGGCCAGCCGTGCTCGGCGGCGAAGTCCAGGACCTTGGCCGTGGCGGCGTCCCGGTCGGCTTCCCACTCGCGGGGGCGGATGGTCACGTACGGGCCGACGTTCAGCCCGTAGGAGGTGAACACCCGCTTCATGTAGTCCTTGTCCTGGCCGACGGCCGAGGCGAGGACGCCGCAGCCGACGTACGGGATCCCGGAGAGCTCCAGGAGGCCCTGGAGGGTACCGTCCTCGCCGTAGGGGCCGTGCAGCACGGGGAAGACGACGTCGACCTCGCCCAGTGCCTTGGGGACGGTGCCCGGCTCGGTGTAGACGACCTCGCGGCTGGCGGGGTCCACGGGCAGCACGACGGTGCCTTCCGGGGACTCCGCCAGCGACTCCACGTCGGGGAGCCTGCGGTCGGCGATGGCCATGCGCTCGGGTGCGTCGGCGGTCAGCGCCCACCGGCCGTCCGTGGTGATGCCGATGGGCAGCACCTCGTACTTGGAACGGTCGATGGAGCGCAGCACAGCGCCCGCGGTGACGACCGAGATGGCGTGTTCCGAGCTGCGGCCGCCGAAGACGACGGCCACGCGGGGCTTGCGGCCCTGCTGCTCAGGGGTCTGGGGGAGGTTCTCGCTGCTCATATCGCCACGAGAGTACCCGCTCAAGCGTCCGGAAAGGTGTCAGTGACGTTCCGGTTTGGCGCTGCGGCCCATCAGTTCCTTGAGCGCGACCAGCGGGGGCTTGCCGTGGTGGACGATGTCGACGACCGTGTCGGTGATCGGCATGTCCACCCCGAACCGGCGGGCCAGATCCGCCACGGACTGGCAGGACTTGACCCCCTCGGCGGTCTGCTTGGTGACCGCGATGGTCTCCTCCAGGGTCATCCCGCGGCCCAGGTTCGTGCCGAAGGTGTGGTTCCGGGAGAGCGGCGAGGAGCAGGTGGCGACGAGGTCGCCGAGGCCCGCGAGGCCGGAGAAGGTGAGCGGGTCGGCGCCCATCGCCAGGCCCAGGCGGGTGGCTTCGGCGAGGCCGCGGGTGATGAGCGAGCCCTTGGTGTTGTCGCCCAGGCCCATGCCGTCGGCGATGCCCACGGCGAGGCCGATGACGTTCTTGACGGCGCCGCCGAGCTCGCAGCCGATGACGTCGGTGCTGGTGTACGGGCGGAAGTACGCGGTGTGGCAGGCGGCCTGGAGGCGCTGGGCCACGGCCTCGTCCGTGCAGGCGACGACGGAGGCGGCGGGCTGGCGGGCGACGATCTCACGGGCCAGGTTGGGGCCGGTGACGACGGCGACGCGCTCGGCGGGGACCTTGGCCACCTCCTCGATGACCTCGCTCATCCGCTTGGCGGTGCCGAGTTCGATGCCCTTCATCAGGGAGACGAGGACGGTGTCGGGCTCCAGCAGCGGGCCCCATTCGGCGAGGTTGCCGCGCAGGGTCTGTGAGGGCACGGACAGCACCGTGAAGTCGGCGCCTCGGGCGGCCTCGGCCGGATCGGTGGTCGCGCGCAGGTTCGCCGGGAGCTCCACACCGGGGAAGTAGTCCGGGTTGGTGCGGCCGGTGTTGATGGCGTCGGCGACCTCCGGGCGGCGGGCCCACAGGGTGACCTCGCAGCCGGCGTCGGCGAGCACCATCCCGAAGGCGGTGCCCCAGGAGCCCGCCGAGAACACGGCCGCCTTGACGGGACGCGTCACTTGGAACCCTCCCCCGCGGCCTTGCGCCGCTGTTCCGCCCTGGCCTTGCGGTGGTCGTACGGCTCGTCGGGCGCCTTCTCGTCGCGCAGCTCCTCCAGGAGCTTCGTGATGTCGGCCATGATGGCCTCGGTGGCCCCCTTGAGGACCTCCGGGGTGGGCTCCTTGCCGTAGAACGCCGAGAGGTCCACGGGCGGCCCGGCGAGCACCTGGAGGGTCTTGCGCGGGAACAGGCGGACCTTGTTCTCCTTGGCGTACGGCGGCATCGCGAGGTTGGCGCCCCACTGGGCCACCGGAATGACGGGGGCCTTGGTGATCAGCGCCACGCGGGCGACGCCGGTCTTGCCGGCCATCGGCCACATCTGCGGGTCGCGGGTGAGGGTGCCCTCCGGGTAAAAGGCGACGCATTCACCGCGCTCGACCGCGGCCACGGCGGCCCGGAATGCGTCCAGGGCGTTGGTGGTCTCGCGGTAGACGGGGATCTGTCCCGATCCGCGCAGGATCGGGCCGACGAAAGGCACCTTGAAGAGTCCGGCCTTGGCGAGCAGACGGGGCACCCGGCCGGTGTTGTACTGGAAGTGCGCGTAGGACAGCGGGTCCAGATACGAGTTGTGATTGACGGCGGTGATAAACCCGCCGTCGGCCGGAATGTGCTCCATTCCCCGCCAGTCCCGCTTGAAGAGCACTACCAGCGGCGGTTTTGCGATGACCGCCGCCAGGCGGTACCAGAAGCCGATTCTGCGGCGGGACACTCGGAGCACCTTCCTCTAGGACCGGGGCGCGGGGAACCTCCCAGCGGTGGCTGGGGGAGCCCGGCGTCTCGTGGGTCGGACAAGTGTCGCCCCGGGTCCGGTCTCTGTCGAGGACACCGTACGCCCCGCCCGGACCGCCCTGCCCCCCTCCGACCGGTCTGAGGCGACAATGGGCCGACTGATGACCGGGCCGTGACCCGCCCATGGCCGGGACGGGTACGGCCGCGCGCCGGAGCGAAGGAGTCCGCCACGAACGCCGTCTGGAGCCTGGTGGTCCCGCTGAAGCCGCTGGCGCTGGCCAAGAGCCGGCTGGCGGCCGCCGTCGGCGCCTCCCGTCCGGGCCTGGCCCTGGCCTTCGCGCAGGACACCGTGGCAGGGGCGCTGGCCTGCGCCTCGGTGGCGGATGTGGTGGTCGTCACGGACGACGCCGTGGCGGGGGCGGAACTGGCCCGGCTGGGGGCGCGGATCCTGCCGGACGCCCCGGGGGCGGGGCTCAACGCCGCGCTGGACCACGGCGCGCGGGCCGTGCGCGCCGGGCGGCCGGGGTCGCCGCTGGCCGCGATGAACGCGGACCTGCCCGCTCTGCGCCCGCCGGAATTGCTACGTGTGCTCGATATCGCCTCCGCATTTCCCCGGGCATTTCTGGCGGATGCGGCGGGAATCGGGACGACTCTCCTTTCCGCCGGTCCGGACGTGGAATTGGCACCCGCGTTCGGCGGCCCTTCCCGGGCCCGGCATTCCGCGTCGGGGGCGGTGGAAATAACCCTGCCGGACGTCGAGACCGTACGCCGGGACGTGGACACGGGGCCGGATCTGCGCAGGGCGCTCTCCCTCGGCGTGGGCCGGCACACGGCCCGATACAGTTCCCGTATGCAGGCGACCGCGTACACGTACGACTCCCAGACCCGCAGCGGCAGCGTGCTGCTGGACGACGGCACCCCGGTGCCCTTCGAGGCCGCGGCCTTCGACGCGGGGGGCCTGCTGATGCTGCGCCCCGGGCAGCGGGTGCGCATCGAGACGGCCGGCGAGGGCGGGGACCTGCGGATCACCCTGGTCACCCTGCAGACGTTCTAGCCCGCCGGGGTAAGGAACGCACCGCGGGCCGGCTTCCCCCAGGGGGAAGCCGGCCCGGCGTGTGTGACTCGTGCCCTCACTTCTTGCGGGCGGTGGTCTTCTTCGCGGTGGCCTTGCGCGTCGTCGTCTTCTTGGCGGGCGCCTTCGTCGCGGTGGCCTTCTTGGCCGCCGGGGCGGTCTTCTTCGCGGTGGCGGTGGTCTTCTTCGCCGCCGCCGTGGCCTTCTTCGCCGGGGCCGCCTTCTTGGCGGTGGCCGTGGCCTTCTTCGCGACCGCGGTCTTCGCGGCCGTCTTCTTGACGGTCGTGGTCGCCTTCTTCGCCGTCGTCTTCTTCGCCACGGCCTTGGTGGCCGTGGTCTTGGCGGCGGCCTTCTTGGCCGTGGTGGCCTTCTTCGCGGCGGCCTTCTTGACCGTGGCGGAGGCACCGCCGGTCAGGCTGCCCTTCGGGGCCTTCTTCACGGCCACCTCGTCGCCCTTGGGGAGCTTCTTGGTGCCGCTCACCAGGTCCTTGAAGCCCTGACCCGCACGGAAGCGGGGAACGGAGGTCTTCTTGACCCGGACGCGCTCACCCGTCTGCGGGTTGCGGGCGTAGCGGGCCGGACGGTCCACCTTCTCGAACGAGCCGAAGCCCGTGACCGAGACCCGGTCGCCCGCGACGACCGCGCGGACCATCGCGTCCAGTACCGCGTCGACAGCGTCCGCGGCCTGCTGGCGGCCGCCCAGCTTGTCGGCAATCGCTTCTACGAGCTGCGCCTTGTTCACGTCTTCCCCTTCGGAGACCTCGCCAGAACGAATGTGTTCAAGCTTATTTCGCACGTTAGGCGGATATATACCGCAAATCAAACACGAAACGGGCTAATCACCCTAGTGCCGCAACGATGTAGGCCGTTACGGAGTTCCTTCGCATCAGTCGCCTTCAGGGAATCGACCCTCGTCGAGGTCCTTCATCAACCTGTCCAGGCGCCTTGCCGCATCGGCGAGATCGTGCTTCGCCGTGGCAGTGACGACCAACAGCTTCCGGGACAGCGCCATCCTTACGCCCTCCGGGACTTGCAGTGTGCGCACCCTTGTGTGTGCTTCTTTCAACCGGTCCGCGACGAGTTCGTAGAGCTCGAGTTGACTGTCGCGTTCCATGCACAGATTGTGCCATCTGGGGCGAGTTGTCGCCTCACGGGGCCTCAACATACGGCTGTGCCCCCCGTCGGAAGGCGGGGGGCACAGTGTTGCCGATGTGATCACCCGAGGGTGAATAAGCGCTGATCAGGCAGGAATCAGACGCGAATCGTGCGCGGCTTGAAGGCCGGGCGGGTGCTTTCGTAAGCGTCGATGTCGGCTTCGTTCTGAAGGGTGAGCGAGATGTCGTCCAGTCCTTCCAGCAGACGCCAGCGCGCGTTGTCGTCGAGTTCGAACTCCGCCTCGACGCCTTCGGCTCGGACCTTCCGGTCGACCAGGTCGACGGTGATCTCGGCGGTCGGGTCGGCCTCGGTGAGCTCCCACAGCCGGTCGACGGTCTCCTGCGGCAGGACGACGGTCAGCAGACCGTTCTTCAGCGAGTTGCCGCGGAAGATGTCGGCGAAGCGGGAGGAGATGACCGTCTTGAACCCGAAGTTCTGCAGGGCCCAGACGGCGTGTTCGCGCGAGGAGCCGGTACCGAAGTCGGGGCCGGCGACCAGCACGGTCGCACCGGCGCGCTCGGGGCGGTTGGTGACGAACTCGGGGTCCTTGCGCCAGGCCTCGAAGAGCCCGTCCTCGAACCCGTCGCGGGTGATCTTCTTCAGCCAGTGGGCCGGGATGATCTGGTCGGTGTCGACGTTGCTGCGGCGCAGCGGGACGGCACGGCCGGTGTGGGTGGTGAAGGCTTCCATGGCTCAGACTCCGGCGGTGGCGTTGACGTCGGACAGGTCGGCGGGCGAGGCCAGATGGCCCAGCACCGCGGTGGCGGCGGCCACCTGGGGGGAGACCAGGTGGGTGCGTCCGCCCTTGCCCTGCCTGCCCTCGAAGTTGCGGTTGGAGGTGGACGCGGAACGCTCACCGGGGGCCAGTTGGTCGGGGTTCATGCCCAGGCACATGGAGCAGCCCGCGTGCCGCCATTCGGCGCCGGCCTCCTTGAAGACCTTGTCCAGGCCCTCCTCGACGGCCTGCAGCGCGACCCGGACGGAGCCCGGGACGACCAGCATCCGTACGCCGTCGGCGACTTTGCGGCCCTCGATGATCCCGGCGACGGCGCGCAGGTCCTCGATGCGGCCGTTGGTGCAGGAACCTACGAAGACGGTGTCGACCTTGATCTCGCGCAGCGGCTGGCCCGCGGTCAACCCCATGTACTCCAGGGCCTTTTCGGCGGCCAGGCGCTCCGAAGCGTCCTCGTACGAAGCCGGGTCGGGGACGTTCGCCGACAGCGGCGCGCCCTGGCCCGGGTTGGTGCCCCAGGTGACGAACGGGGAGAGCGCGGAGCCGTCGATGACGACCTCGGCGTCGAAGACGGCGTCCTCGTCGGTGCGCAGGGTCTTCCAGTAGGCGACCGCCGCGTCCCAGTCCTCGCCCTTGGGGGCGTGGTCGCGGCCCTCCAGGTAGTCGAAGGTGGTCTGGTCGGGGGCGATCATGCCCGCGCGGGCGCCGGCCTCGATCGACATGTTGCAGATGGTCATGCGGGCTTCCATCGAGAGCTTCTCGACTGCCTCGCCGCGGTACTCCAGGATGTAGCCCTGGCCGCCGCCGGTGCCGATCTTGGCGATGATCGCCAGGATCAGGTCCTTGGCGGTGACGCCCTCGGCCAGCTCGCCGGTGACGGTGATGGCCATCGTCTTGGGGCGGGCCAGCGGCAGCGTCTGGGTGGCCAGCACGTGCTCGACCTGGCTGGTGCCGATGCCGAAGGCCAGCGCGCCGAAGGCGCCGTGCGTGGAGGTGTGGGAGTCACCGCAGACGACGGTGGTGCCGGGCTGGGTCAGGCCCAGCTGCGGCCCCACGACGTGCACGACACCCTGCTCGACGTCACCCAGGGAGTGCAGGCGGACACCGAACTCGGCGCAGTTCTTGCGCAGCGTCTCCAGCTGGGCCCGGGAGACCGGGTCCGCGATCGGCTTGTCGATGTCGATGGTGGGGGTGTTGTGGTCCTCGGTGGCGATGGTGAGGTCCAGTCGCCGGACCTTGCGGCCGGCCTGCCGCAGGCCGTCGAAGGCCTGGGGGCTGGTCACCTCGTGCAGCAGGTGCAGATCAATGAAGAGGAGGTCGGGCTCGCCCTCGGCGCGCCGGACGACGTGGTCGTCCCAGACCTTCTCCGCGAGTGTCCTACCCATCGCTCTTCCCTCCGGCTCACCGTCCCGGATCCCGGTGGTTCGTGGACCCGTACATACAGACTCGCTGGTTCTTGGAAAATTTGAACTTGCGTTTCACAGTGTGAGACGTGAATATCGTTTCATGGACAACTCTAGCGGCGTCGGCGTTCTCGACAAGGCAGCTCTGGTACTGAGCGCACTGGAGTCCGGTCCGGCCACCCTCGCCGGGCTGGTCGCGGCGACAGGGCTCGCACGACCCACGGCACATCGCCTTGCCGTGGCACTGGAACACCACCGGATGGTGGCGAGGGACATGCAGGGCCGGTTCATCCTCGGCCCGCGGCTGGCAGAGCTTGCCGCCGCGGCCGGCGAGGACCGCCTGCTGGCTACGGCGGGACCGGTGCTCACGCACCTCCGTGACGTGACGGGCGAGAGCGCGCAGCTCTACCGGCGTCAGGGCGACATGCGCATCTGCGTGGCGGCCGCCGAGCGGCTGTCGGGCCTGCGGGACACCGTCCCGGTGGGCTCCACACTCCCCATGAAGGCGGGATCGGCTGCGCAGATCCTGATGGCCTGGGAGGAGCCCGAGCGGCTCCACCGGGGCCTGCAGGGCGCGCGCTTCACGGCGACGGCCCTGTCCGGCGTACGGCGCCGCGGCTGGGCGCAGTCGATCGGCGAGCGGGAGCCCGGCGTGGCGTCCGTCTCGGCGCCGGTGCGCGGCCCCTCGAACCGCGTGGTGGCCTCCGTGTCGGTCTCCGGCCCGATCGAGCGCCTGACCCGCCACCCGGGGCGCATGCACGCCCAGGCCGTCATCGACGCGGCCGCCCGTCTGACGGAGGCCCTGCGCCGCTCCGGCTGACGCCTTCCCGGCCGCAGGCCTTCTCCCCATCCGACCCCCGGGCCCGGGGGCGCGTACGACGCCGCACACGTCCGAACTCGCGCCTCCGGGCCCGCACTTGTCTGCGGGCACGCCGTGCCCGGGAACAGCGAAGAGGCCCTCCGCGATGATCGCGGAGGGCCTCTCCTGATGTACCCCCGACCGGATTCGAACCGGCGCTACCGCCTTGAGAGGGCGGCGTGCTAGGCCGCTACACAACGGGGGCTAGCTTTACTGCGGTACTGCGCTGGGCTACCAGGACTCGAACCTAGAATAAGGGAACCAGAAACCCTCGTGTTGCCAATTACACTATAGCCCAATGGTCTAGACCAGCCAGACCTTGGTACCCCCGACCGGATTCGAACCGGCGCTACCGCCTTGAGAGGGCGGCGTGCTAGGCCGCTACACAACGGGGGCCCTAGCGATCCTGCATCAAAACCTCCGGGAGCGACCCTGGAGATCCTGCGGGAAGGATCTGTACCCCCGACCGGATTCGAACCGGCGCTACCGCCTTGAGAGGGCGGCGTGCTAGGCCGCTACACAACGGGGGCAAAGCACTGCGTTACTGCTGCACTGCGCTGGGCTACCAGGACTCGAACCTAGAATAAGGGAACCAGAAACCCTCGTGTTGCCAATTACACTATAGCCCACCGAACTTCAAGACCCTGGGGGCCTTTCGTTTGGTTAGCGCCTCCGGTTCCCGGCCTTTCGGCCCGTCTCCCCGGCGCAGAAAGAACATTACCGGATGCCTGACCGTGCTCCAAAACGGGTATCAGCGGCCAGCAGGCCGGGCAGCGGATCGAGCCCCTCGATCCGGTGTACGCCCTCGGGCCCGGGGCCCCGTCCCCCGTCCCGGTCGAGCCAGACGGCGATCAGTCCCGCGTCGCGCGCGCCCCGCGCGTCGATCTCCGGCTGGTCCCCCACGTACGCCACCTCGGCCGGCGGCAGCGCGAGCGCCTCGCAGGCGGCGAGGAAGGCGGCGGCGTCGGGCTTGCTGACCCCCAGCTCGGCGGCGCACACCAGCACCTCGAAGCGTTCGCGCAGACCGAGGTGGCGCAGCTTGGTGTCCTGGTGGGCCTCGGAGGAGTTCGAGAGCACCCCGTGCCGGTAGCGGCCGGCGAGGGCGTCCAGGGCGGGCAGGACGTCCGGGAACAGGGCCCAGGCGGCCTTGTAGTGCTCCACGTAGCGGTCGAACCAGACGTCGGCCTCGCCGGCGGTCATGGCGGGCCTCCCGAGGAAGTCCCGCACCCGCTCCTGGCGCTGGCCCTGGAAGCTGATCTCGCCGGCGGCGAAGCGCGCCCAGTGCAGTTCCGTCAGCCGCCGCCACAGGGCCAGGGCCTCGGCGGGGGCCCCGTAGCGGTCCCCGATCCCCTCGTCCCGCAGGTGCTGCGCCAGTCCGGCGGTATCGGCCCCCGTGTAGTCGAAGAGGGTGTCGTCGATGTCCCACAGCACGGCGCGGATCGGCATACCGGCGAGCCTACGCCCGGGCGGCCGCGCGCGAGGGCGGTACGGAGAACACGGTCGCGGGGGTGGGGCGCGTCACACCGGGCGGCCCTCCCCCGGTGCCGGAGAACGCCGAAGGGGCGGCAGCCGGATCGGCTGCCGCCCCTTCGGAAGGGCGCGGGTCAGGCGGCGAGCTTCGCCAGGGCCGCGTCGATGCGGGCGATCGAGCGCTCCTTGCCCAGGATCTCCAGGGACTCGAAGAGCGGCAGGCCGACGGTGCGGCCGGTGACGGCCACGCGGACGGGGGCCTGCGCCTTGCCGAGCTTGAGGCCGTGGGCCTCGCCGGCGGTCAGGACGGCCTGCTTGAGGGACTCCGGGTCCGACCAGTCGGCGGCCAGGAGGTTCGCCCGGGCCGTGGTCAGCAGGGCCGCGGGCTCGCCCTTCATGGCCTTGTCCCAGGACGCCTGGTCCTCGACGGGCTCCTTCAGGAAGAGGAAGTCCACGTTCGCGGTGATGTCCGAGAGGACGGTCACACGGGTCTGGGCGTACGGGGCGATCCGGCCCCAGGCGTCGGCGTCGAAGTCCTCGGGCGCCCAGTTGGCGTGCGGGGCCCGCAGCCACGGCTCGCAGGCGTCCGCGAAGGCCTTCGGGTCCAGCCGGCGGATGTGGTCGGCGTTGATCGCCTCGGCCTTCTTGAGGTCGAAGCGCGCCGGGTTGGCGTTGACGCCGTCGATGTCGAACTTCGCCACCATCTCCTCGATCGAGAAGATGTCCTGGTCCTTGGAGAAGGACCAGCCGAGGAGCGAGAGGTAGTTCAGCAGGCCCTCGGGCAGGAAGCCGCGCTCGCGGTAGAGGTTGAGCGAGGACTCGGGGTCGCGCTTGGAGAGCTTCTTGTTGCCCTCGCCCATCACGTACGGCAGGTGGCCGAACTGCGGGACGCCCGTGGCGACGCCGATCTCCATGAGCGCCTTGTACAGCGCGATCTGGCGGGGGGTGGAGGAGAGCAGGTCCTCGCCGCGCAGCACGTGCGTGATCTGCATCAGCGCGTCGTCGACCGGGTTGACCAGCGTGTACAGCGGGGCGCCGTTCGCGCGGACGATGCCGAAGTCCGGCACGTTCTCCGGGGTGAAGGAGAGCTCGCCGCGGACCAGGTCCGTGAAGGTGATCGTCTCGTCGGGCATCCGGAAGCGGACGATCGAGGTGCGGCCCTCGGCCTCGTACGCGGCGATCTGCTCGGCGCTCAGGTCGCGGCAGTGGCCGTCGTAGCCGGAGGGCTTGCCGGCGGCGCGGGCGGCGTCGCGGCGGGTGTCCAGCTCCTCGGTGGTGCAGTAGCAGGAGTAGGCGTAGCCGCCGTCCCGCAGCCGCTGGGCGACGTCCTGGTAGATGTCCATGCGCTCGGACTGCCGGTACGGGGCGTGCGGGCCGCCGACCTCCGGGCCCTCGTCCCAGGTGAAGCCGAGCCAGCGCAGGGAGTCGAGCAGCTGGGCGTACGACTCCTCGGAGTCGCGGGCCGCGTCGGTGTCCTCGATGCGGAAGACGAACGTACCGCCGTGGTGGCGGGCGAACGCCCAGTTGAAGAGGGCGGTGCGGACCAGGCCCACGTGGGGGTTGCCGGTCGGGGAGGGACAGAAACGTACGCGGACGTTCGCGTTAGCCACGCTTGATCACCTTGTTGGTGAGAGTGCCGATGCCTTCGATGGTGACGGCGACCTCGTCGCCGACGTTGAGGGGGCCGACTCCGGCCGGGGTCCCCGTGAGGATGACGTCGCCCGGGAGCAGCGTCATGGCCTCGCTGATGTGCACGACCAGGTCCTCGACGGAACGGACCATGTCGCTGGTGCGGCCGAGCTGGCGCTGTTCGCCGTTGACGGTGCACTGGACGGCCAGGCCCTCGGCGATGGCCGCCGGGTCCAGGCCGGTCTCGATCCAGGGGCCGAGGGGGCAGGCGCTGTCGAAGCCCTTGGCCCGGGCCCACTGCTTCTCGCGCTGCTGGACGTCGCGGGCGGTGACGTCGTTGGCGCAGGTGTAGCCGAGGATGACGTCCTTGACGCGCTCCTTCGGGACCTCGCGGCACATGCGGCCGATGACCACGGCGAGCTCCGCCTCGTGGTGGAGGTCCTGGGAGAAGGAGGGGTAGACGATCGGGTCGCCCGGGCCGACCACCGAGGTGGAGGGCTTGAAGAAGGTGATGGGAGCCTCGGGGAGCTCGTTGCCGAGCTCCGCCGCGTGCTCCGCGTAGTTGCGGCCGACGGCCACGACCTTGTTCGGGAGCACGGGCGGCAGCAGCCGGACCTTGCTCAGCGGGACCTTCGTGCCGGAGAGCTCGAAGTCCGCGAACGGGATGCCCTTGATGATGTCGAGGACGAGCTCGCCTTCGGCGCCGGGGGCAGTGCTGCCCTCGACCGCGCCGAACGCGACGTTGCCGTCGATCGAGAACCTGGCGATGCGCACCTGCTGCGTGCCCCTTTTGTGTTTCCGCTGGCTGGAGTCTGCGGACTCCAGGCTAACGCGGTGGGGGCCGGCGCTTCGCGCTCCTTTTACTGCGCGGCGGCGACCGGCGCGTCCATCAGGACGGTGCGGCGCGGGTTCGCGGTCTGGGTGGGCAGCTCGACGCGGTGCTCCGGGGTGGCCGGGGCCGCCTGCAGCTCCTCGGCGTCCCTGAGGTGCGCGAGGGTGGTGCGGCGGGGGTTGGCTATGTTGCGGATCATCGACGTCGTCTTCATCGGAGTTTCGGGCCCTCGGCTCGCTGGTGGGGTGTGGGTCGCCTGCTGTGCCGGATGGGGCGGCAACCCTTTAACAGGCAAGGCTAAACATCCGAATCCCCCACTGAACCGGTAAGTAATAGCCATGGTCATGTGAGTTTGCTCACCAGCCAGCAGGCAATACGGACATAACTGACAGTCAATGGGGGTCACCGAAACGGACATTGCGCCACTGAATGCGCCATTCCGCTCCTGATCATCTCGACTGGGACACCTTGCCGGGCGCGAGCTTTGATTGGCGTAAGTCCGATTCCTCCCGATAGGACTTCCACGTCGCGTAGCCCGGGTGTCACAAGCCGTGACCGGCTCGCCGGGGCGACACGCGCACCTTGTTGGAGATCCCCCACTGTGCTGGAATTCGCGAGACCGCCGCGGGTATCAGCCGGCGCGCAGGTGGCGCAAGAGAGCGCCGAGCGCGGTGGCAATGAGAGGGAGACGCGCCGGTCACCGACGACCACCATGGGGCCGTCAGTGCCCCACGACTCGACACCGTTCCGCCGCTCATCCGGTGGAACGCCTGGTCCAGAGGTTGCGACGCTAGTGCAGGGACGATTCAAGAGGGATGGCAAGGGGTCTCCCCAGGCCCTTCAGGGCCGAGGGGAAGCTGCGGCGGAGCAGGAGCCGCTCGGCGGGACCGACCGTGGCGCCTCGCCCCAGCACGCCCCGGGCCGCGGCCCGGCACTCGAAGGGGCGGGGTCCGAGACCTCCCCCTCGGGGAAGGCCAAGGGCCGCGGGAAGTCCGGCAAGGCCCCCAAGGCCCCGAAGGCGAGCCGGTCCAAGGGCAAGGCCAAGACCGAGACCGTCGAGCAGGACGAGGCGATACCGAAGGCCCCCAGCGGGCCCGGTTCCCGTCTCGCCATGCAGAACTGGCGCATCAGCACGCGACTGGTGTCGCTGCTGACCCTGCCCGTCGTCGCGGCCACCACCCTCGGTGGCTTCCGCATCAACGACTCGCTCAACGACATCGCCCAGCTGGAGCACATGCAGCTGCTGACGACGATGACCCGGCAGGCCACCAACCTGGCCGCCATGCTCCAGGAGGAGCGGGACAAGTCGGCCGGTCCGATGTCGATCACCAAGGACGGCAAGGCCAACAGCCTCGTCGAGGGTGTCCGCGACCAGACCGACGCCGCCGCCAAGGCCTTCGCCGCCGCGACCGACAAGGTCGACAACGCGGAGGACAAGGACGAGACCCTCAAGTCGATCCGCAACAACATCCTGCAGATCGGCCGCCAGCTCACCGGCATCGAGGACATCCGCAAAAAGGCGTACATGAACGGCGCCCAGCAGACGGTCACCGAGTACAACGCGCTGATCGTCTCGCTGCTCTCGCTGTCGCAGGACATGGCCCAGGCCACCTCCAGCCCCGAGATGATCAAGCGCACCCGCGCCCTGGCGGCCTTCTCCTCCGCCAAGGAGTACGCCTCCATCCAGCGCGCGATCATCGCCGCCTCGCTCCCCGAGAGCGGCGACAAGCCGGGCAAGCTGGAGGAGAACGACCGCCTCTACGCCCTCTCCGCGCTGCGCGGTGAGAGCCAGTCGAAGAAGACCTTCGAACTCGTCTACCAGGGCAAGCCCGAGGAACTCCTCGCGGCGCTCGGCGACGGCAACACCGAGATCGGCAGCGCCGACCACTACGCCCGCCGCGTGCTGAGCACCCAGGGGCAGTTCGGCAAGGAGAAGAACCGGTCCTGGATGGACTGGTACGACGCCGACGACACCAAGCTCCAGGCCATGAAGGTCATCGAGCTGACCCTGCTCGAAGACATGGAGCAGAAGGCCCGCGAGCTCAAGAACGAGTCGCAGCAGGACGCCATCATCAACGGTGCCCTGATCCTCCTCGTCCTCGGTGTCTCCCTCGTCGGCGCGTTCGTCATGGCCCGGTCCATGATCCGCTCGCTGCGCCGCCTCCAGGACACCGCGACGCGGGTCGCCCAGGACCGACTGCCCGAGCTCGTCAAGCAGCTCTCGGAGTCGGACCCGCAGGACGTGGACACCTCCGTGGAGTCCGTCGGCCTGCACACCCGCGACGAGATCGGCCAGGTGGCCGCGGCCTTCGACGACGTGCACCGCGAGGCCGTCCGCCTCGCCGCCGAGCAGGCCCTCCTCCGGGGCAACGTCAACGCGATGTTCACCAACCTCTCGCGCCGCTCCCAGGGCCTCATCCAGCGTCAGCTGTCGCTCATCTCCGAACTGGAGTCGCGCGAGGCCGACCCGGACCAGCTCTCCTCCCTCTTCAAGCTCGACCACCTCGCCACCCGAATGCGGCGTAACGGTGAAAACCTCCTCGTCCTCGCGGGCGAGGAGCCCGGCCGCCGGTGGACCCGCCCCGTCCCGCTCGTCGACGTGCTCCGCGCCGCCGCGTCCGAGGTGGAGCAGTACGAGCGCATCGAGCTGGCGGCGGTGCCCGGCACCGATGTCGCCGGCCGCGTCGTCAACGACCTCGTGCACCTCCTCGCCGAGCTGCTGGAGAACGCCACCTCGTTCTCCTCCCCGCAGACCAAGGTCAAGGTCACCGGCCACGCGCTGCCCGACGGCCGCGTGCTGGTCGAGATCCACGACACCGGTATCGGCCTGTCCCCCGAGGACCTCGCCGCGATCAACGAGCGGCTCGCGTCGCCGCCGACCGTGGACGTCTCCGTCTCCCGCCGCATGGGCCTGTTCGTGGTCGGCCGCCTGTCCCTGCGACACGGCATCCGCATCCAGCTGCGCCCCTCCGACTCGGGCGGTACGACCGCGCTCGTCATGCTTCCGGTCGACGTCGCCCAGGGCGGCAAGAAGCCGGGTCCGATGGCGGGTCAGGGCGGCCAGGCCGGGGCCCCGGGCGGCCAGGGTGCTCCCGGCGGCCAGGGTTCCGTGCCCGGCGCGGGCGCGCGTCCCCCGGTGGGCGCGGGCCAGCAGCGCGGACAGGTCGGCGGCGGCCAGCGTGCCGCGCTGCCCGGCCAGGGCGGTCCCGGCGGCGGTGCGCAGCAGCGTCCGCAGGGCCAGGGTCCCCGTCCGCAGGGCGGCCCCGCCGCCCCGACGGGCCAGGCGCAGGGCCAGGGCGGCTTCGGCGGCGGTGCCCCGCTGCCGAACCGAGGCCAGGGCGGCCCCGCCGGTGCTCCGGCGGGCCAGGACAACAACCTCTTCAGCGGTCCGCAGGCCCGTCCCGCGGGCGTGCCCCAGGCCGCCGGACCCGGCGTCTTCCCGCCGCAGGGCAGCGGCTTCGAGCGTCCGCAGCAGCAGCCCCAGGGCGGGCCGGGCCTCGGCCAGCCGCAGCCCGGGCAGCAGGCCGGCCCCGGAGCCCCCGTCAAGCGCCGCCGGCCGCAGCTGCCCCCGCAGGGCGGCGCCACCGGACGGCCGGCGCTCCCGGGTGCGGGCGGCCCCGCCGGGATGCCGCAGACGCCCAGCTGGGGCAACGCCCAGGCCGGGCAGGAGGCCCCGCGCGGCCACGACGAGCTGTCGGGCCCCGGCTCGACGGCGGAGTTCGCCCGCCCGGACTTCAACGCCCCGTACCCGCCGGCCGGCGGCGGCACCCCCGCCAACTCCACGACCGGCCAGTTCGAGCGTCCCGACGTACGCGGTCCCCAGGACCCGTCCGCCACCGGACAGTTCGAGCGCCCGCAGATGGGCGGCCCCTTCGACCCGTCCTCGACCGGCCAGTTCGCCCGCCCGGGCGGCCCCGGTGTCGGCGGTTACGCGGACCAGCGGCCCCAGCACCAGGACCAGCAGCCCGGCGGCTACGCCCCCGCGCCCATGCCGGCCCCGCGTGCCGAGGCCCCGCAGCTCCCGCAGGCGTACCAGCCGGAGGCGCTGCCGCCGGCCCAGGGGCAGCCCGGTGGTGAGGTGCGCAGTCCGATCTTCGATACGCTGGAGTCGAACTGGTCCGGCCAGAACGGCGGCCCGTCCGCCGGACAGGCGCCGTCCGTTCCGCAGCAGCCCCAGCAGACGCCGGCCCCCCAGCAGCAGCAGTCGCTGCCGCAGCGGGGACAGGATTTCGCTGCCGAGCCCGCCACGGCGGTCACCGGCAGCACGCCGACGGTCAGCTGGCGGTCCTCCCCCAACGACGAGCTGATGCGGCAGGCCGAGCGCGTGCGCCAGCCCGCCGCCGGCGGGATCACCACCTCGGGGCTCCCCCGGCGGGTGCCGCGGGCCAACCTCGTAGCGGGTACCGCCCAGCAGCAGGCCGACACCCCGGCCGGGCCGCAGGTGTCGCGTGCCCCGGACGACGTGCGCGGCCGTCTCACCAACCTCCGACGCGGTATCCAGCAGGGACGGCAGGCCGGCGGCTCCGGCCCCGCGACCGGCAGTTACCACATCGACCCCACTTACCAGCAGGAGCGATAGTTGAGCTCGATGAGCCAGGCGGCACAGAACCTGAACTGGTTGATCACCAACTTCGTGGACAACACCCCCGGGGTGTCCCACACCGTGGTGGTCTCCGCCGACGGACTCCTTCTGGCCATGTCCGAAGGGTTCCCCCGTGACCGCGCCGACCAGCTGGCGGCCGTGGCCTCCGGTCTGACCTCGCTGACCGCCGGGGCCTCCCGGATCTTCGAGGGCGGCGCCGTCAACCAGACCGTGGTGGAGATGGACCGGGGATTCCTCTTCCTCATGTCCGTCTCCGACGGATCCTCCCTGGCCGTCCTGGCGCACCCCGAGTGCGACATCGGCCTCGTCGGCTACGAGATGGCCCTCCTCGTGGACCGCGCCGGCAACGTCCTCACCCCGGACCTGCGCGCGGAACTCCAGGGAAGCCTTCTCACCTGACAACCCCTCTCCCGGCCGGACGGTACTTCCGGCCGGGAGGACCGGGACCGCGTCCCGGAACCCAGTACCCCCCGAAGGCCGTCTTGCTCCCCCCACCGGCCGCCCCGTCAGACGGCACGCTGACCACTGCTGTCCAGCCCGGAGGATCAATGACCCCGCCCCCCGCCTATCCCGATGCGTACGGAGACGCGTACTCGGAAGGCGACCAGCCGCTGGTACGTCCGTACGCGATGACCGGCGGCCGGACCCGGCCGCGCTACCAGCTCGCCATCGAGGCGCTGGTCAGCACCACGGCCGATCCGATGCACCTGTCCGGCCTGCTGCCGGAGCACCAGCGCATCTGCACCCTGTGCCGCGAGGTGAAGTCGGTCGCGGAGGTCTCCGCCCTGCTGTCGATGCCGCTCGGCGTCGCGCGCATCCTCGTCGCCGACCTGGCCGAGGCCGGCATGGTGGCCATCCACCAGCCGGGCAATGGAGAGGCCGGCGGAACGCCGGACGTAACGCTGCTCGAAAGGGTGCTCAGTGGACTTCGCAAGCTCTAACGGCGGTGCCGCTCGCTCCACCACCTCCGCGAAGATCGTGGTGGCGGGCGGCTTCGGCGTGGGCAAGACCACGTTCGTCGGCGCGGTCTCCGAGATCAACCCGCTGCGCACCGAAGCCGTCATGACCAGCGCCTCGGCCGGCATCGACGACCTCACCCACACCGGTGACAAGACGACCACCACGGTCGCCATGGACTTCGGCCGCATCACCCTGGACCAGGACCTGATCCTGTACCTCTTCGGTACCCCCGGACAGGACCGCTTCTGGTTCATGTGGGACGACCTCGTCCGCGGCGCCATCGGCGCCGTCGTCCTCGTCGACACCCGACGCCTCGCCGACTGCTTCCCCGCCGTCGACTACTTCGAAAACAGCGGCCTCCCCTTCGTCATCGCCCTCAACGGCTTCGACGGACACCAGCCCTACACCCCCGAAGAAGTCCGGGAAGCCCTCCAGATCGGCCCCGACGCGCCCATCATCACCACCGACGCCCGCCACCGCGGAGACGCCAAGAGCGCACTGATCACCCTCGTGGAACACGCTCTCATGGCACGTCTGAAGTAGTGCGGAAGAAAATCAGGGCATTCGGTGAAGGCCGGAAGCACAACTGCTCGGCGGGCTGTGTCCTTTGACACGGCCCGCCGCGGCGTTCATAACGTTTCGACAGAGAATTACCCCGAGTCGGCCACCCGGTGCAGCCGTTCGGTGTCACTGCGCGCACGGCCGGGCCGCCTTTTGGTGAAACTCGCTCCTTATGTCCGACTTACACCGGACGGATCGATCGAAGAACGGCCGGATTCAACTGTTTGGAACACGGCCGTTACCCGTGCTGGAATTCAACGAACTAGCTAGTAGCACCGCCGAGAGGTTGTTGGTCGAGTGAGGCGAAGCAATGCGAGCCCCGCGGATGAATCCGCGCGGGGCAACTTCACCCCGCCGCAGCGCGCGGCCGCGTCGTCCGTCGACGTGCCCGTGGAGCCACCCGCGAGCGGCGGCAGCACCAGCAAGCTCTCCCCCCGCAACTGGCGCGTGCCGACGCGTCTGAACGCCATCCTCCTCGTGCCCGTCCTCGTCGGACTGGTCATGGGCGGCTTCCAGGTGAAGGGCTCGATCGACACCTGGAACGAGGCGAAGGACGCGGAGAAGACCGTCCGCATCGTCCAGGCGGCGGCCGAATACGGCCAGGCCCTCCTCAACGAGCGCGACATCAGCGCCGAGCCGCTCCTCAAGGGCGACCGCAACAACGACGCCGTGACCAAGGCCTACGCGGCCACCGACGCGGCCAAGGCCAAGTTCGCGGCGGCCGTGAAGGGCATGCCCAAGAAGCAGGGCCTGGAGCGCCGTCTTGAGCTCTTCCGCCAGGAGGAGCCCAAGCTGGAGCAGGTCCGCAAGACGGCCTACGCCGTCCCGGAGTCCCCCAAGAAGAACCTCCCCGCCTCGGCCGGCCCGGTGCCGACCGAAGAGGGCTACGTGCTGGTCCAGCACTACCTGATGCAGTTCTCCAACGAACTGGGCCTGGGCACCGGGAACGTCACCAGCTACGGCCGCATGGTCTACGCGATCGAGCTGGCCAAGGCGGCCAACTCGCTCCAGCGCTCCATCGGCACGCACCTGCTGGTCCGCCCGAACGAGGACGAGAACGTCCGCAAGGCCCAGCTCGTCGCCTTCTCCTCCTACGCCTACCTCGAAGAGATCGCCGCCGGCGAGTACGTCGCCGCCGGTACCGACGAGGACACCAACCGGCTCAAGGAGGTCATGGGCAAGAAGTCCCAGGAGGGCGCCGCCAAGCTCGCCCAGGCCAAGCAGGCCGCCGAGCAGGCCGGCACGCCCTTCAAGGCCCCGCCCGTGGTCAACGGCTCCGCGCTCACCGGCATGACCGAGGCGATAGCCAGCGGCGACAAGCCCGCCAAGCTCGCCCTGAACGGCACCACCCCGCCGGCCTGGCAGGCGGCCGCCACCGCCAAGTTCGACGGCTACGCCGAGATCGAGAAGGAACTCCTCGACAAGGCCGTCAAGGACACCGTCGCGATCTCCGACAAGGCCCAGGGTGACGCCATCCTGACCGGCGCCATCGTGGTCGTGGCCCTGCTCGCCGCCTTCATCCTGGCCGCGCTGATGGCCCGCCAGATGAGCCGCTCGATGCTGCGCCTGCGCACCTCCGCCTTCGACATCGCCGAGCAGCGCCTGCCGATGCTCGTCGACCAGCTCTCGCGCACCGACCCGGGCAAGGTCGACACCCGCGTGCAGCCGATCCCGATCAACTCCCAGGACGAGATCGGCGAGGTCGCCCGCGCCTTCGACCAGGTCCACCGGGAAGCGGTCCGGCTCGCCGCCGAGCAGGCGCTCCTGCGAGGGAACGTCAACGCGATCTTCACGAACCTCTCCATGCGCAACCAGTCGCTGATCGAGGGCCAGCTGACCCTCATCACCGACCTGGAGAACAACGAGGCCGACCCGGACCAGCTGGAGAACCTCTTCCGCCTGGACCACCTGGCCACCCGTATGCGCCGCAACGGCGAGAACCTCCTCATCCTCGCGGGTGAGAACCCGGGCCGCCGCTGGGACCAGCCGGTCCCCCTGGTCGACGTGCTCCGCGCCGCCTCCTCCGAGGTGGAGCAGTACGAGCGCATCGAGCTCTCGGGCGTCTCGGAGGCCGAGATCCACGGCCAGGCCGTGACCGACCTCGTGCACCTGCTCGCCGAGCTACTGGAGAACGCCACCACGTTCTCCTCCCCCCAGACCAAGGTCCGGGTCAACGCCACGCGTCTGCCCGACGGCCGCGTGATGATCGAGATCCACGACAAGGGCATCGGCCTCACCGCCGAGGACTTCGCGGACATCAACCACAAGCTGGCCAACCCGCCGACCGTGGACGCCGCGATCTCGCAGCGCATGGGCCTGTTCGTGGTCGGCCGGCTGGCGGACCGCCACAGCATCCGCGTCCAGCTGCGCCCCTCGGGCGAGCAGGCCGGCACCACCTCGCTGGTCATGCTCCCCGACGCCATCACCCACGGTGGCGGTGGCGAGGGCATCCCGGACGACGACTTCACCGTCTCCTCGATCATCCCCGAGCAGCAGGCCCAGCAGGCCGCCCCGCTGCGGACGGCCGCCGAGCTCGGCTTCGACGACTCGCGCTACGAGGCCCAGGGCGACCAGGGCGGCGCCGAGAAGCAGGTCGACCCGGTCGTGCGGTCCCTGGGCCGCGAGGAGCGCCGGGCCGCCCTGGAGGCGCAGCTCAACTTCGGGCAGGAGCAGGCTCAGCAGTCCGAGCAGCAGTATGCTGCGGAGGGCTATGCGGAACCTCAGCCCGAGCACGCGTACCAGCCGTACCAGGAGTACGAGCAGCCGTCCGCGCAGGGCTACGAGGCCCCGTACGAGGAGCAGGCCCAGCAGCAGTCCTACGAGGCGTTCCCGGAGCAGGGCTATGCCTATCCGGAAGTCGGCTACCAGGACCAGCAGCAGCCCGCGCAGGCGTACGACGGCGGCTACGCGGAGCAGTCCCCGCAGGCCGCATGGCCCGAGCAGAACACCTACTCGGAGGCCTACCAGCAGGACTACGGGAGCGAATCGGAACCCCCGGCCGCTCCCGAACCGGCCCTGGACCGCGTAGGCTTCGACCGTCCGGGCGCCGCTTCCGACGCCGGTCACGCGTTGACCGGAGCGGGCCTGCCGCGACGCGGCAGCCAGCAGCAGTGGGGCTCCGGACAGAAGGAAGCGGAGCCCACCGGATCCCTCTTCGAGCAGCGGCCGCAGCGACAGCAGCAGCCCGCCGAACCGAAGGGGAGCCCGGAGGACAATACGGCCGGGGGCTGGCGCTCGACGAACGACGAGCGCTGGCAGCAGGCCGGCAAGCTCCGTGAGCCGAAGGCGGGCGGAGTCACCTCGTCCGGTCTCCCTCGGCGGGTGCCCAAGGCCAACCTGGTCGAGGGCGCTGCGGAGACGACCCCGCAGGGCGGCCCCCAGGTCTCCCGCGCCCCGGAGGACGTCCGCGGCAGGTTGAGCAACCTGCGACGCGGTGTCCAGCAGGGACGCAGCGCGGGTTCCGAGCAGTCAAGTAACAGCTATGACCAGGAGCGTTAGTGTGAGCGCGATGAGCCAGGCGGCGCAGAACCTGAACTGGTTGATCACCAACTTCGTGGACAACACCCCCGGGGTGTCCCACACGGTGGTGGTCTCCGCCGACGGCCTTCTGCTGGCGATGTCCGACGGATTCCCGCGCGACCGCGCCGATCAGCTGGCGGCCGTGGCCTCCGGTCTGACCTCGCTGACCGCCGGAGCCTCCCGCATCTTCGAGGGCGGCGCCGTCAACCAGACCGTGGTGGAGATGGACCGGGGATTCCTCTTCCTCATGTCGGTCTCCGACGGTTCGTCGCTCGCGGTGCTCGCGCACCCCGAGTGCGACATCGGCCTCGTGGGCTACGAGATGGCCCTCCTCGTGGACCGCGCCGGCAGCGTCCTCACCCCGGACCTGCGCGCGGAGCTGCAGGGAAGCCTTCTCAACTAGCAAACAGGCAGTGCGTTTCGCGTCATCGCACCGTAGGGTGCGGTGGCGCGGTTGCACAGGTAGTACTGCGTTCTTGGAGTCGGAGGAGGAAACGTGACAACACCCGGAGGACATCCTTATGGCGGCCAGCAGCCGCAGGGTGGGCACGACCAGAACCGCTTCAACTTCCCCTCCGCTCCCAGCTACGCGCAGCAGCCGTACGGCCAGCCCCAGCAGCCCCAGGCGCCTCACCGGCTTCCCCAGCAGCCCCCTCGGGCCGCGCAGCCGCAGGCTCCGAAGGCGCACAACCCGCTGGTGCGCCCGTACGCGATGACCGGCGGCCGGACCCGGCCGCGCTACCAGCTCGCCATCGAGGCGCTGGTCAGTACCACGGCCGATCCCGCGCGGCTGCAAGGGCAGTTGCCCGAGCACCAGCGCATCTGCCGTCTGTGCCAGGAGATCAAATCCGTTGCGGAGATCTCGGCACTTCTCTCCATTCCTCTTGGTGTCGCCCGCATCCTCGTAGCCGACTTGGCGGAGGCGGGCCTTGTCGCCATTCACCAGCCCGGCGGCGACGAGTCTGCCGGCGGCCAGCCAGATGTGACACTGCTCGAAAGGGTGCTCAGTGGACTTCGCAAGCTCTAACGGCGGAGCGGCTCGCTCCACCACCTCCGCGAAGATCGTGGTGGCGGGCGGCTTCGGCGTGGGCAAGACCACGTTCGTCGGCGCGGTCTCCGAGATCAACCCGCTGCGCACCGAAGCCGTCATGACCAGCGCCTCGGCCGGCATCGACGACCTCACCCACACCGGTGACAAGACGACCACCACGGTCGCCATGGACTTCGGCCGCATCACCCTGGACCAGGACCTGATCCTGTACCTCTTCGGTACCCCCGGACAGGACCGCTTCTGGTTCATGTGGGACGACCTCGTCCGCGGCGCCATCGGCGCCGTCGTCCTCGTCGACACCCGACGCCTCGCCGACTGCTTCCCCGCCGTCGACTACTTCGAAAACAGCGGCCTCCCCTTCGTCATCGCCCTCAACGGCTTCGACGGACACCAGCCCTACACCCCCGAAGAAGTCCGGGAAGCCCTCCAGATCGGCCCCGACGCGCCCATCATCACCACCGACGCCCGCCACCGCGGAGACGCCAAGAGCGCGCTCATCACCCTCGTGGAACACGCCCTCATGGCACGGCTTCGGTAAACAGAGCGGAACCGCGGAAAGGCCCCCGTGCCACGGCACGGGGGCCTTCGCCGTACCCGGGGAGCGGAGGCGCGGCCCGGGCGCGGTGCCGCGCGGACACGGCGAAGGCCCCGCACCCTGGACGGGTGCGGGGCCTTCGGACGTGCGCTGCTGCTGCTCAGCCCTGCCAGCTGTGCGGGGCCTGGAAGCCCCGGCTGCGCTCCAGCCGGCGCCAGCCGGCGGTGGAACGGGGGGTGGTGGCGGCCTCTTCGGGGGTGGCGGCGGCGCGGGCGAGCAGGATCGCGGTGATCGCGGCCAGCTCCTCGGGCGCGGCGTTGCCCTTCTCGACCTTCAGCAGGGTGTCGGTAGCGGTGCTCATCGTCGGCAGGTCTCCTCAGCGTCGTTTACTGCGGCGGGTTGCCGTGCTTGCGGGACGGCAGATCGGCGTGCTTGGTGCGGAGCATCGCGAGGGCGCTGACGAGTACGGCGCGGGTCTCGGCGGGGTCGATGACGTCGTCCACGAGGCCGCGCTCGGCCGCGTAGTACGGGTGCATCAGCTCGGCCTTGTACTCCTTGACCATCCGGGCTCGCATGGCCTCGGGGTCCTCGGCGTCCGCGATCTGCTTGCGGAAGATCACGTTGGCCGCGCCCTCCGCGCCCATGACGGCGATCTCGTTGGTGGGCCAGGCGTAGGTCAGGTCGGCGCCGATGGACTGGGAGTCCATGACGATGTACGCGCCGCCGTAGGCCTTGCGCAGGATCAGGGAGATCCGCGGGACGGTGGCGTTGCAGTACGCGTACAGCAGCTTGGCGCCGTGGCGGATGATGCCGCCGTGCTCCTGGTCGACGCCCGGCAGGAAGCCGGGGACGTCCAGCAGCGTGATGATCGGGATGTTGAAGGCGTCGCACATCTGGACGAAGCGCGCGGCCTTCTCGGAGGCGTGGATGTCCAGGACGCCGGCGAGGTGGCCGGGCTGGTTGGCGATGATGCCCACGACCTGGCCGTCCATCCGCGCCATGGCGCAGATGATGTTGCGGGCCCAGCGCTCGTGGATCTCCAGGACGTCGCCGTCGTCGACGAGCTCCTCGATGACCTTGAGCATGTCGTACGGGCGGTTGCCGTCCGCGGGGACCAGGTCCAGGAGGACGTCCGAGCGCCGGTCGACCGGGTCGGTGTTCTCATGGACCGGGGGGTTCTCGCGGTTGTTGGAGGGGAGCATCGTGATGAGGTAGCGGACCTCGGCGATGCAGGTCTCCTCGTCGTCGTACGCGAAGTGCGCGACGCCCGAGGTCTCGGCGTGCACGTCGGCGCCGCCGAGGCCGTTCTGGGTGATCTCCTCGCCCGTGACGGCGCGCACGACGTCCGGGCCGGTGATGAACATCTGCGAGGTGTCCCGGACCATGAACACGAAGTCCGTGAGGGCCGGGGAGTAGGCGGCGCCGCCGGCGCAGGGGCCGAGCATGACCGAGATCTGCGGGATGACGCCCGAGGCCTTGGTGTTGCGCTGGAAGATGCCGCCGTAGCCGGCGAGGGCGGAGACGCCCTCCTGGATACGGGCGCCCGCGCCGTCGTTGAGGGAGACCAGCGGGGCACCGGCCGCGATGGCCATGTCCATGATCTTGTGGATCTTCGTGGCGTGGGCCTCGCCCAGGGCGCCGCCGAAGATGCGGAAGTCGTGCGCGTAGACGAAGACCGTCCGGCCCTCGACCGTGCCCCAGCCGGTGATCACACCGTCGGTGTACGGCTTCTTGGCCTCCAGCCCGAAACCGGTCGCCCGGTGCCGGCGCAGCTGCTCGACCTCCCGGAAGGAACCTTCGTCGAGCAGGAGCGCGATGCGCTCACGGGCGGTCAGCTTGCCCTTGGCGTGCTGCGCCTCGGTCGCGCGGTCGCTGGGGCCGCGCCGGGCCTCCTCGCGGAGGGAGTGCAGCTCGGCCACGCGCCCGCGGGCGTCCGTCGGCTCGCTCGGAGTCTGGTCCACAACGGTCATGTACCGACCTTACGAAGCCGGGCCGTCAAAACCCTCCGTTGGTTCCGCACAGTCTCGGACCCCTCCTGCTGTGCGGGCCGGACAGAACCGCCGAAGCATGCATGGACTCCCCCAGCGGGGACCCGTGCGGGTTGTGGGGTTCCTATAAAACGGGGTCCGAACGGGTGATGTAGTTGAAATTTGAACGGAATGGCTCTACCGTTTCTCTTGTTGAAACTTCAACGAAACCGCAGGACTCCCCAGGAGGATGTCATGGCTCTCTTCTCCCGCCGCACCCGCAACGCCGCCCCCGTCCAGGAAGGCGCGGTCGCCACGCTCGACGTCGACCCGGCGCTCGCCGCGCTCACCGGCGACTACGTCATCGACGCCGCCCACAGCAGCATCGGCTTCACCGTCCGCCACGCCATGGTGACCAACGTCCGCGGCTCCTTCGCCGAGCACGAGGGCGCGCTGCACCTGGACGGCCGCGACCCGTCGCGCTCCACCGCCTCCATCGACGTCAAGATCGCCTCGGTGGGCACCGGCATCGCCGACCGCGACGCCCACCTGCTGGGCAGCGACTTCTTCGACGCCGAGCTCTTCCCGCTGATGACCTTCCGCTCCACCTCGGCGGCCCGCGTGGGCGGTGACACGTACCGCATCAGCGGCGACCTGACCATCAAGGACGTCACGCGCCCGCTCTCCATCGACCTGGAGTTCACCGGCTCCGCGACCGACGTCTACGGCAACGAGCGCGTCGGCTTCGAGGGCTCGGCGGAGATCCTGCGCTCCGACTGGGGGCTGACCTGGAACGCCGCGCTGGAGGCCGGCGGGGTGATGGTCAGCGACAAGGTGAAGCTGACCTTCGACATCTCGGCGATCAAGCAGGCCTGACCGGAGCCCCCGGGGGCGGCTACCAGCCGCCCCCGCCGTCGAAGCCTCCGCCCCCGTCGAAGCCGCCACCGCCGCCGAAGTCCCCGCCGCCGAAGTCGGACGGGTTGAAGTCGGCTCCGGAGGCGTCGCCCCCGTCGAACCCGCCGCCCATGCCACCGCCGAAGTCCGAGGCGTAGGCCGGGCTGGACATCATCGACCCGAGCATCGTGCCCATCAGCAGGCCGGGCAGCATGCCGCCGCCAAAGTAGCCGCCCGCCCAGGGCCCGTACGCGGGGCCGGCGTCGTAGTAGGGGCGCGGCCCGTACTCGGTGTCCACGGTGCGCACCGCCGGGTCCAGGCCGTCCCGCAGCCGGATGGCGTCCGCCGTGCAGACCGGCACCGTACGCGCCGCTCCGCCGGGCGGGGCCCACTGCGCGTCCTCGGTGCTCGGACCGTGCCGGGGGTCGAAGAAGCAGGGTGCCCGCCGCTCGGGCACGGGCTCGCCCCGGCGCCGCGCGTCGAGCCGGGCGAGGGCGAACCGCCCGTCCTCCAGCGCCTGGGTCACCCCCTGCACCTCCTCGGGGCGCTGCACCGAGGCCATGATCTGCTTGGCCCGCTCGTAGGAGTCGAGGCTCTGCTCGTAGTCCTTGCGCATGGCGTCGTCGGCGCCGGGCTCGCCGGGGTGGAAGTCGAGCCGGTCGAGCTCCTCGCCGAAGGCGGTGATGTCCTCGTCGACGACCACGCTCAGCCGCGCGATCGCCTCCCGCCGGGCCTCTTCCTTCCTCTTCCGGTTCCGCTTGACCAGCAGGTACCCGCCCCCGCCGCCGACCACGGCCACCGCGCCGAGGGCGATCAGCGTGCCGGCAGCGGACCCGCCGCCTGCGGAGGCGCCGCCCCAGGAGTCCGGGGCGTGGCCCTTGACCTGGCCGAGGGCCTGGTCGACGAAGTCGTTCAGCTGGGTGGCCGCGTCCGCCGGCGCGCCGGTCTTCACGGCGTCCACGAGGTTGCGCACGGCGTTCTGCGGCATGACGGCCCGGTCGGCGCCCGCGTTGAACCCGTCGCCGAGCCGGATCGCGTAGAGGCCGGTGATCCCGGTCTCGGTGCGGACGGCGCTGAGCACCTTGTCCTGCGGGAAGGCGGCGGTGGCGGGCAGCACGGCGACGAACACCGGCTTCCCGGCGTCCTTGATCTTCGCCGCCAGCGCATCGGCCTGCGCCGCCGACAGCTGCGCCCGTGCCCCGGGATCGACGTAGACGGGCCCCTTCCTGAGGGCCTCCCCCACGGCGGCCACCCCGGTGTCGGCCGCGGACTGCGGGGCGACCGCCACGGCGGTCGCCGACAGGGCCAGCAACAGACCGGACAGGATCGATCCAAAACGTACGGATATCAGCCTGGTCCTCATAGTGACGACGCTACCCGAACCGGAACTTTCCTGTGTGAGTCGGGCATAAGCGCCCGTCCCCAGGGGCTACTCCGCCGGTTCCACGCCCGCGTGCAGGAGGCCGTAGGTGTAGGCGTCCTCCAGGGCCTGCCAGGAAGCGGCGATGACGTTCGGGGCGACGCCCACCGTGTTCCAGTCGCGGGTGCCGTCGGTCGTGGCGATCAGGACGCGGGTCGTGGACTCCGTGCCGTGCTTGCCCTCCAGGATGCGGACCTTGTAGTCGATCAGCTCGAACTTGGCCAGCTGGGGGTAGAAGCGCTCCAGGGCGACGCGCAGGGCCCGGTCCAGGGCGTTGACCGGGCCGTTGCCCTCGGCCGTGGCGACGATGCGCTCGCCCTTGGCCCACAGCTTGACCGTGGCCTCGTTGGCGTGGGTGCCGTCCGGGCGGTCCTCGACGATCGCCCGCCAGGACTCGATGCGGAAGTACTTGCGGGCCCGGCCCTCGGCCTCGGCGCGCAGCAGCAGCTCGAAGGAGGCGTCGGCGGCCTCGTAGGTGTAGCCCTGGAGCTCGCGCTCCTTGACCCGCTCGACCACCCGGGAGATCAGCGCGCGGTCCCCGCCGAGGTCGACGCCGAGCTCCTTGCCCTTGAGCTCGATGGAGGCGCGGCCGGCCATGTCGGAGACCAGCATGCGCATGGTGTTGCCGACCCGCTCGGGGTCGATGTGCTGGTACAGGTCCGGGTCGACCTTGATCGCCGAGGCGTGCAGGCCCGCCTTGTGCGCGAAGGCGGAGACGCCGACGTACGGCTGGTGCGTGGAGGGGGTGAGGTTGACGACCTCGGCGATGGCGTGCGAGATGCGGGTCATCTCGGCGAGGGCGCCCTCGGGGAGGACCTTGCGGCCGTACTTGATCTCCAGCGCGGCGACGACGGGGAAGAGGTTGGCGTTGCCGACGCGCTCTCCGTAGCCGTTCGCGGTGCACTGGACGTGCGTGGCGCCCGCGTCGACGGCGGCGAGGGTGTTGGCGACGGCGCAGCCCGTGTCGTCCTGGGCGTGGATGCCCAGGCGGGCGCCGGTGTCGGCGAGGACCGTGGAGACGACCGCGGTGATCTGCGCGGGGAGCATGCCGCCGTTGGTGTCGCAGAGGACGACCACGTCGGCGCCGGCCTCGTGGGCGGTGCGCACCACGGACTTGGCGTACTCGGGGTTGGCCCGGTAGCCGTCGAAGAAGTGCTCGCAGTCGACGAAGACGCGGCGGCCCTGGGCGACCAGGTGGGAGACGGTGTCGCGGACCATCTCCAGGTTCTCGTCCAGGGTGGTGCGCAGGGCGAGCTCGACGTGCCGGTCGTGGGACTTGGCGACGAGGGTGATCACCGGGGCGCCGGACTCCAGGAGGGCGCGGACCTGCGGGTCCGCGGCGGCCGAGCCGCCGGCCCGGCGGGTGGCTCCGAAGGCGACCAGCCGGGCGTTCTTGAAGTCGATCTCGGCGCGGGCGCGGGCGAAGAACTCGGTGTCGCGGGGGTTGGCGCCGGGCCAGCCGCCCTCGATGAAGCCGACTCCGAACTCGTCCAGGTGCCGCGCGATGGCCAGCTTGTCCGCGACCGTGAGGTTGATGCCCTCACGCTGGGCGCCGTCGCGCAGCGTGGTGTCGAAGACGTGGAAGCCGTCGTCGAGTGCCTCTGCCGGCGCAGTCGCCGTCGCCTCTGTCGTCGTCATGCTGATCTGACTCCTGTCGGATGAGTGGTTCCGGAGACCGGGGATCCACTGCCCCCATCATCGCGCGCTGCCCGTTTCCGGCATGATTTCGGGCCGGGAAACGAAAAAACCTCTCGCGGGTGCGAGAGGTCTGCGCGCGGGTCTGAGGCACGGTGGCCGCTGCCGCGGAGGTGGTCCACGGTTCAGCGGTCACAGAGGACCGGCGCGCTGCTGTCCATAATCATGAGCTGAGCAGACACGCACGCAGTGTGGCACAGGGTCCACCGCTGCTGGACGTCGGTCTCAGCATGCGGGCAGCCGCCGTCCGGCAGGCGGCCCGCAGGCCGGTTTCACCGGACGGCGAGGGCCTCCGCGAGGAACTCCCGTACGTGTTCCAGGATGTCCTCGCGTCCTATGCCGGGCAGGCCGACGGCCACCTGGATGCTGAACCCGTCGAGCAGGGCCCGCAGCCGGGCCCCGAAGCGGTCGGGGTCCACCGCGCGGAACTCCCCGCGCGAGATGCCCTCGGCGAGCAGGGCGACCAGGTCGCGGTGCCAGGCCCCCTCGATGGCGGCCTGC
Organism: Streptomyces sp. NPDC029216; assembly: GCF_040648015.1. Lineage (NCBI taxonomy): Bacteria > Bacillati > Actinomycetota > Actinomycetes > Kitasatosporales > Streptomycetaceae > Streptomyces > Streptomyces sp. NPDC029216. The sequence goes on from NZ_JBEZWL010000003.1 coordinate 110,321, forward strand.
CGGTCGCGTTCGGCCGGGCCGGCGTCCTGGGAGCGGTTCCAGACCTCCAGCCACAGCGTCCAGTGCGGGTCCCGGGGGCCGTCGGGCACGTACAGGTCCACGTAGGCGCGCAGCCGCTCGCCCGCCGGCTCGCGGCGCGAGAGCAGGGACCGGCGCCGGGCGCCGAGCGCCGCCTCGCTCCACTCCAGGGTCTGCAGCAGGAGCTCGTCCTTGCTGCGGAAGTAGTAGAGGAGGTGGCCGCTGCTCATGCCGACCTGCCGGCCGAGGCCGGCCATGGTCAGGCCATCGAGTCCGCGCTCGGCGATCGTGGCCATGGCGGCTGCGAGTACGTCCTCGCGCGGGGGCGCGTTCTTGCGCGCCGCCCGTACCGGTACTCCGCCCGCCGCCATGGGTCACTCCTTCATCGGTCCGCCCAAGGTCAGACCTTCGGCTGCTGCTGGGTGATGCAGTGGATACCGCCACCCCCGGCGAAAATCGTACGTGCGTCAACGAGGGTCACGGTCCGCTCGGGGAACAGTCCGCGGAAGATCTCGGCGGCCTCCTCGTCGCGCGGGTCGTCGAAGGAGCACAGGACCACGCCGCCGTTGCAGAGGTAGTGGTTGATGTACGAGTAGTCCACCCACTCGCCGTCCTCCTCCAGGACGGTCGGCGCGGGGATCTCGACGACCTCCAGGCGGCGGCCCTGCGCGTCGGTGGAGGCGCGCAGGATGGCGGCGATGGTCTTGCAGCGCTCGTGGTCCGGGTGGGCCGGGTCGGGCTGGGTGTGGACCATGACCACGCCGGGGCGGGCGAAGGCGGCGACGATGTCCACGTGGCCCTGGGTGCCGTAGGTGCCGTAGTCACCGGCCAGGCCGTAGGGCAGCCAGATGGCCTTGGTCGTGCCGAGGTGGGCGTGGACCTCCCGCTCGACCTGCTCGCGGGTCCAGTCGGGGTTGCGGCCCTTGCCCAGCTGCACGGTGTCGGTGAGGAGCACGGTGCCCTCGCCGTCGACGTGGATGGCGCCGCCCTCGTTGACGAGCGGGGTGCTGAAGGTGCGGGTGCCGACGAGGTCGGAGATGTGCCGGGCGATCTTGGAGTCGTGGTCCCAGCGGGCCCATTCCTGGGCGCCCCAGCCGTTGAAGGTCCAGTCGACGGCGGCCAGTTCGCCGGCGTCGTTGGTGACGAAGGTGGGGCCGATGTCGCGCATCCAGGCGTCGTCGAGGTCGCGCTCGACCAGTTCGACGTCCTCGCCGACGATGGCGCGGGCGCCGTGGGCGTCGCCCGGGGCGACCACGAGGGTCACGGGCTCGTACGCGCGCACCGCGCGGGCGACGGCGCCCCAGGCCTGCCGGGCCTCGGCGAGCTCCTGCTCGTTGGTGAAGGTCGAATTGGGGCTGGGCCAGGCCATCCAGGTGCGCTCGTGGGGCGTCCACTCGGCGGGCATCCGGAAACCGTGGGCGGCGGGCTTGGCGGGGTTCGCGGGCTGTGCGTTCATGGCGGGGTCCTTACGGGCTTACAGGAAGTACAGGCGGTTGAGGGAGACCGATTCGGCCGCTTCGGAGCGCAGCGGTTCCCCGTCGAGGGAGACGAGTCCGCTGCGCGCGTCCACGTCGACCGCGCCCGTCCGGGAGTTGAGGAGCATGTCCTTGGGGCCGATGCCGCGGGTGCCGCGGACGGCCACCCGGCGGCGGCGGGTCGGCATCTCGTCGGAGCCGAGGGCCGCGGCGGCCGCGGAGACGAAGGCGACGGAGATGTCCGCGGCCGTGGCCCCGTACGAGCCGAACTGCGGGCCGAGGACGAGGGGTTCGCAGGTATCGGTGGCGGCGTTGGGGTCGCCGGTGACCCCGTAGGCCGGGAAGCCGGACTTGAGGACGAGCTGCGGCTTGGCGCCGAAGAACTGCGGGCGCCACAGCACGATGTCGGCGAGCTTGCCGATCTCGATGGAACCGATCTCGTGGGCCAGACCGTGCGCGATGGCCGGGTTGATCGTCAGCTTCGCCATGTAGCGCAGCACGCGGGCGTTGTCGTCGCCCTCGCCGTCGCCCTCCAGCGGGCCGAGCTCGCCCTTCATCTTGGCGGCCATGGCGAAGGTGCGGCGGATGGTCTCACCCGCCCGGCCCATGCCCTGGGCGTCGGAGGAGGTGATGCCGATGGCGCCCAGGTCGTGCAGGACGTCCTCGGCCCCCATGGTCCCCGCACGGATGCGGTCACGGGCCATGGCGGCGTCGCCGGGGAGGTCCGGCTTGAGGTCGTGGACGGAGACGATCATGCCGTAGTGCTCGGCGACCGCGTCCCGGCCGAAGGGCAGGGTGGGGTTGGTGGAGGAGCCGATCACGTTCGGGACGCCCGCCATCTTCAGGACGTTGGGGACGTGTCCGCCGCCGCAGCCCTCGATGTGGAAGGCGTGGATCGTGCGGCCCTCCAGGACGCGCAGGGTGTCCTCGACCGAGAGGCACTCGTTGAGGCCGTCGGAGTGCAGGGCCACCTGCACGTCGTGCTCCTCCGCCACGCGCAGGGCGGTGTCCAGGGCGCGGGTGTGGGCGCCCATGTCCTCGTGGACCTTGAACCCGCTGGCACCACCCTCGGCCAGGGCCTCGACCAGGGGCGCGGCGTCCGAGGAGGAACCACGGGCCAGGAAGCCGATGTTGACGGGCCAGGCGTCGAAGGCGTTGAAGGCGTGCTTCAGGGCCCACGGGGAGTTGACGCCGACGCCCCAGACGGGGCCGAACTCCTGGCCGATGACGGTGGTGACGCCCGCGGCGAGCGAGGCCTCCATGATCCGGGGGGAGAGCAGGTGTACGTGGGTGTCCACGGCTCCGGCGGTGGCGATCAGGCCCTCGCCGGAGACGATGCTCGTGCCGGTGCCGACGACCACGTCCACCCCGTCGAGGGTGTCGGGGTTGCCCGCCCGGCCGATGGCGTGGATCCGGCCCTCGCGGATGCCGATCGAGACCTTCCTGATGCCGAGGACGGCATCGATGACCAGGACGTTGCTGATGACCACGTCACAGGTCTCGCGGACGGCGGCGCCCTTCAGGTGCAGGCCGTCGCGGGCGGTCTTGCCGAAGCCCGCCAGGAACTCGTCACCGGGCTTCTGCGCGTCGTGCTCCACCCGGACGGTCAGTCCGGAGTCGCCGAGCCGGACCCGGTCGCCGGCACGGGGGCCGAAGACGGAGGCGTACTCGTGCGGGTCGATGTGCCGGCTGCCGGGGGCGCAGTGCGCGCTGTGGTCGGTGTGGGGGGTCTGACGGCTCACGCCTGGTCTCCTTCCGGGGCGTCTGCGGGGGTTTCGGCGGAGGTGCCCAGGTAGCCGCAGGCGGCGGCCCTGCGCAGGGCCTCCTCCTTGGCTCCGGGGGCGTCGAGCGGGCCGTCGACCAGCCCGGCAAAGCCGATCGCGATCCGGTCGCCGCCGATCGGGACCAGCCCGACCTCGCCCTCGCCGTGCGGGTCGAAGCGCACCGAGGAGCCGGCCGGTACGCACAGCCGCATCCCGTAGGCCGCGGAGCGGTCGAAGTCGAGGCGGGGGTTCGCCTCGAAGAAGTGGAAGTGGGAGGTGACGCTCACCGGCACGGAGGCGGTGTTGCGCACCCGCAGGTGCAGGACCGGCTCCGGCTGGGGGGCGCCGGGACCCGGTACGACCGCGCCCGGGGCGTCCTCGCCGAGCGAGACCGCGCCCTGGATCGGGGAGGAGACCACCGCGAGGCGGGAGCCGTCGTCGAAGACGGCCTCCACGTGCACCTCGGTGACCACGTCGGCCACGCCGGGCAGCACGTCACCGGGGCCCAGCACGCTCCGGGCCTCCTCGATGGCCTCCGCGAGGCGCTTGCCGTCGCGTGCGGCCTCGCAGACCGTGTCCGCGATGAGCGCCGTGGCCTCGGGGACGTTGAGCCGCAGGCCCCGGGCCCGCCGGGCCCTGGCCAGTTCCGCGGCGCTGCGCAGCAGCAGCCGGTCGCGCTCCGTAGGGGTCAGCCGCACGCCGATCCACCACCTTTTGAGTCGATGGGTTAGAGCATCACTCTAACTCTTCATTTCCTCGCTGGGAATCATTGACCTGGGGGCGGGCCTGAGTCACATTGAGTGTCGCTCAAATGAACGCGCAACCACCCCTCGCTCTGTCAAGGGAGTCCCCCCATGCCCATCGAACAGCGCGGAGTCGACACCATCCCCGAAGAGGAACGGACGAGCGGTCCCCGTGACCTGATGTCGATCCTGCTCGGCTCCAACCTCTGCCTCGGTGTGATCGTCTTCGGCTGGCTTCCCCCGTCCTTCGGGCTGGGGCTGCTCCCCTCGGTCACCGCCATCGTGACCGGCACCCTGGTCGGCATCGCCTTCACCGCGCCGCTCGCGCTGGTGTCCCTGCGGACCGCGACCAACCTGTCCACCTCCAGCGGCGCACAGTTCGGCGTACGGGGGCGGCTGGTGGGCTCGGTGGTGGGCCTGCTGCTCGCGCTCGGCTACACCGCGCTCACCCTGTGGATCGGCGGTGACGTGATGGTCGGCACCCTCGCCCGGCTCACGGGGCTGCCGGACACGGGCTTCACCCACGCCGTGATGTACGGCGTACTGGCCGCCTTCACCGTGGTCGGGGCCGTGTTCGGCTACCGGCTGCTGCTGCGGATGAGCAAGGCGCTCTCGATCGTCATGGTGCTCCTGCTGGCGGTCGGCATCTACGCCTACGCCCCGGGCTTCACCACGGCCGCCCCGCCGGACACCTCGTACCTGCTCGGCTCCTTCTGGCCGACCTGGATACTCGCCGCCGTCGCCGCCGGTCTCAGCGGCCCCGTCGCCTTCATCACCCTGCTCGGCGACTACACGCGCTACGTCTCCCCCCACAAGCACAGCTCGCGCAAGGTCTACTGGGCCACCTGTCTCGGCCTGCTGGTCGGCCTGCTGGTTCCGCAGCTGTTCGGCACCTACACCGCCCTCGCCTCGGGGGCCGGGGCGGACTACGCCGGGCCGCTCGTGGAGGCCTCGCCGTTCTGGTACCTGGCCCCGCTGCTGTTCGCCGCCGCGGCCGGCTCGGTGGGCAACGCCGGGCTGATGCTGTACTCCATGGGCCTCGACCTGGACGCCATCGTGCCGAAGGCCACCCGTACGAAGGCCACCGTGATCGCCGCGGCCGTGGCCACCGCCTTCGTCTTCTTCGGGTCCTTCCAGTGGGACGTCCAGTCCGCGATGACCTCGTTCGTCCTGCTGCTGACCGCGATCGGCACCCCGTGGGCCGTGATCACCCTGATCGGCTACGTGCGCTGCCGCGGGGAGTACGACGCCGATGCGCTGCAGGTGTTCAACCGTCGGGCCCGTGGCGGCGTCTACTGGTACAGCGGGGGCTGGAACCTCCGCGCCACCGCCGCCTGGGCGGCCGGCGCGGTCGTGGGTCTGGCCGCCGTGTCCACCCCGGTCTACGAGGGCCCGCTGCTGTCCCTCACCGGCGGGGTGGACTGCAGTTTCATCCTGTCGGGGCTGGTCGGCGGCGCGGTGTACACCGCGCTGACGCTCCGGCCGCAGGCGGCACCGGCCGCCGAGCCGGCGGAACGGGTAGCGGTGGCGGTCGAAGGGTAAGGACCTGCCGCCACGAACGGCACGGGGAGGCGTCGTGGAAGAAGTCGCGTATGTGGCGGCGAAGATAGTCAAGGGGCTCGCGGGCCTGGCCTACATGGTCGGCGACGGCCTGCTGGCCATGAGCGGCCCCGACGGCCCCGTCCAGGGCAGCAGGAAGAAGAAGGACGAGGAGACGGACAAGGAGCGCTGACCACGCTTCCTCCTCTCCTCCGGGAACGGCCGAAGGCCCCCGCGCAGCAGCGCGGGGGCCTTCGGCGTCGGCAGGCGGGTACGCCCTAGCCGAGGGGGTGCATCCAGCCGTGGGTGTCGGCGCGGTGGCCGGTCTGGAGGTCCAGGAGCGCCTTGCGGAGCTTCATGGTGACCTCGCCGGGCTCGCCGTCGCCCTGGGTCCAGTTGGCGCGCTCGGACTTCACCGAGCCGACCGGGGTGATCACGGCGGCCGTGCCGCAGGCGAACACCTCGGTCAGGGTGCCGTTCTCGTTGTCGCGCTTCCAGTCCTCGGTGGAGATACGTCCCTCCTCGGCGGTGTAGCCGAGGTCGCGGGCGATGGTGAGGAGGGAGTCGCGGGTGATGCCCGGAAGGAGCGAGCCGGTCAGCTCCGGCGTGACGATCCGCTGTGTTCCATCCTCCTGGCCGTACACGAAGTACAGGTTCATGCCGCCCATCTCCTCGATCCAGCGGTGCTCGACGGCGTCCAGCCAGACGACCTGGTCGCAGCCGTGCGAGGCCGCCTGGGCCTGGGCGACGAGGGAGGCGGCGTAGTTGCCGCCGGTCTTGGCGGCGCCGGTGCCGCCCTTGACGGCGCGGACGTACTCCTCGGAGAGCCAGACGGAGACGGGCTTGACGCCACCGGGGAAGTAGGCGCCGGCGGGGGAGGCGATGACCATGAAGAGGAACTCGTTGGCCGGGCGGACGCCCAGGCCGACCTCGGACGCGAACATGAACGGGCGCAGGTACAGGGAGGCCTCGCCGGAGTCCGGCACCCAGGCGCTGTCCTGCTTGATCAGCGCGTCGCAGGCCTCGATGAACAGCTCGGCCGGCAGCTCCGGCATGGCCATGCGGCGGGCGGAGGCCTGGAAGCGCTCGGCGTTGGCCTGCGGGCGGAAGGTGGCGACGGTGCCGTCGGGCTGGCGGTAGGCCTTAAGCCCCTCGAAGATCGTCTGCGCGTAGTGCAGGGTCATGTTCGCCGGGTCGATCGACAGCGGGGCGTACGGGACCAGCTCCGCGTCGTGCCAGCCGCGGCCCTCGGTCCACTTGATCGTCACCATGTGATCGGTGAAGTGGCGGCCGAAGCCGGGGCTGGCCAGGATCGCCTCGCGCTCCGCGTCGGACAGCGGGTTGGAGGAGGGCTTGAGCTCGATCGTGGGCGTCGTCATGAGTGCTTGTCCTTCACCGTTGTGTATGGCGGACCGCGCTCATGCGTACTAGGACGTCCGAGCTTCCCCGTATTCCGCGGCCTCGCGTTCGATTATCGCGCGCGAGGGGTCTTCGGTGAAACGGGGTGATGCGGCCCACGGGAGATGGTGGCACCCGGGGCCGTGCAGGAGAAGCCGCCGGGTGATGGTGCGTACCCGGCGGCTTCCTCGGTGGAGCTGCCGGGTCAGCCGGCTACTCGCGCGGCGAGGGCGTCGCCGATCGCGTCGGTGGAGCGGAAGGTGCCGTCGCGCTCGGCGAGGTCGGCGGAGACGGCCTCCTCGATGCGCACGGCCTGCTCCTCGTAGCCGAGGTGGCGCAGCAGGAGGGCGACGGACAGGATCGTCGCGGTCGGGTCGGCCTTGCCGGTGCCGGCGATGTCGGGGGCCGAACCGTGGACGGGCTCGAACATCGACGGGAAGGCGCCGGTCGGGTTGATGTTCCCGGAGGCGGCCAGTCCGATTCCGCCGGTGACGGCGGCGGCCAGGTCGGTGAGGATGTCACCGAAGAGGTTGTCCGTGACGATGACGTCGAAGCGCTCCGGCTGCGTGACGAAGAAGATCGTCGCGGCGTCGACGTGCAGGTAGTCGGTGGTGACCTCGGGGTACTCCTGGCCGACCTTGTCGAAGATGTTCTTCCACATGTGGCCCGCGTACACGAGGACGTTGTTCTTGTGGACGAGCGTCAGCTTCTTGCGCGGGCGGGAGTTGGCCCGCTCGTACGCGTCACGGACCACGCGCTCCACGCCGTACGCCGTGTTGACGCTGACCTCGGTGGCGACCTCGGCCGGGGTGCCGGTGCGCAGGCTGCCGCCGTTGCCGGTGTACGGGCCCTCGGTTCCCTCGCGGACGACGACGAAGTCGATCTCCGGGCGGCCGGCCAGCGGGGTGGCCGTGTTCGGGAAGAGCTTCGAGGGGCGCAGGTTGATGAAGTGGTCGAACGCGAAGCGGAGCTTCAGCAGCAGACCGCGCTCCAGGACACCGGACGGGACCGACGGGTCGCCGATGGCGCCGAGGAGGATCGCGTCGTGGTGCTTGAGGGCTTCCAGCTCGGCGTCCGGGAGGGTCTCGCCGGTGCGGTGCCAGCGCTGGGCGCCGAGGTCGTATTCCTTGGTCTCCAGCTTCACATCCTGGGGCAGGACCGCGGTAAGGACCTTGAGGCCCTGAGCCACGACTTCCTGGCCGATGCCATCACCGGGGATCACTGCGAGATTGATGCTGGTCGACATGTCGGAACCGTACTCCGTGTCCCAGCCCTCAGACATATCGCGTCCACCATATGGACGCGATATGTCCGAAGACCCGAGGTGCCGGAAGACCCGGGGCGCCGGAAGACCCGGGGCGCCGGAGGCCCGGGGCGCTCAGTGGCCGGTGGAGCCGCCGTTGTCGCGGCGGTCCAGGGCGCGCTGCAGGGCGGCGCGGCCGGTGGAGCCGCCGTTGTCGCGGCGGTCCAGGGCGCGCTGCAGGGCGGCGGCGGCGTTCTTGCGGTCGTCGTCGGCCGGGGAGGTGTGGCGGACGCGGCGGGAGGCGGCGGTGGTGGGGGTCATGGTGATCGACTCCTTGAGATCACGGCGTGGCGGGGCCACGGATGAGGGGTTCCTTCAAGGCGCCGGAAGAGGCGGGGAGCCGTGCGCCGCAGGGGTTGCCTGCCAGGGGGCGCGCGCTCACGACCGCCATTCGCTGGATGTGCGAGACGTTCGGCTCCTACAAAGCTAGGGCAGCCGCGGCTGTATGTCTCCGCAATTACTCGGACTTCCTACTATCTGAGATGGGAAACCGCCCGGAAGGCCCTCTTCCGGGGTTCCGATCTCAGACCGCTTCGGCCCTGAGTTCCCTGATCAGAGCCCTGACGGCGAGGGTGGAGGCGGATTCCGGTGTGGTGACGTATCCCACCCGCCTCACCGGCCCCTGCGGCCCCAGAGCGGCGATCTCGACGGTCTCCGTGGCCTCGCGCAGCGACAGCTCGGGCATGATCGCCATGCCGAGCCCCCGGCCGACCATGGTCAGCACCATGGCGTCGTCCTCCGCCTTGACCGTGGCCGCGGGGATCCAGTCCTGGGCCGCCCACCACTCCCGGGTGTAGGAGCCGCAGTTCTCGTCCCAGTCCAGCAGGGGCAGCGCCTTCGGGTCCGGGTGGCCGGCGGGGTGCACCAGCGCGTACGCCTCCCGGGTGAGCACCCCGGTCAGCAGCCCGGGCGGTACGTCGCCGGGCGCGCCCAGCGTCGCGATGCCCAGGTCCGCCCGGCCGGCGGCGACCTCCCCGGCCGTCCCGGGCCCGAGCTCGCGCACCACCCGCACCTCGGGGCGGATCCCGGGGTGCAGGGCGGCGAGGCGCTCCAGTGCGGGCGGCAGCAGGTGCAGGGCCGCGCTGCGGAAGGAGGCGATGCGCAGGGTCCCCTCCAGGGCGCCGTCCGGCCCGCCCGGGCCGGAGGCGGCCCGCCCGGCGGCGCGGGCCTCGGCGCCGAGGACCTCGTACAGCCGCAGGATGCGCCGGCCGAGGGCCACGGCCCGCTCCCCCGCCGGGGTGGGGCTGGCGCCGGAGCGGCCGCGTTCGAAGAGCACCGCGCCGACCTTGCCCTCGATGCCGCGCACCGAGTGCGAGACGGCCGACTGGCTGATGCCGAGCCGGCCCGCCGCGGCGGAGAAGCCGCCCGTCTCGGCGACGGCGACCAGCACCCGGAGTTCCTGCGGGGCGAGCTCGGTCACGGGGTTCCCACCTCGGTGTATGAGCCGCGTTCATGGGTGCGCGGCTTCCATGAGGGCAACCCCCTGCCCGGCCCGGGGATTCCTTCCTACGGTCAGCGCCATGAACACCAACACCGCTTACGCCGTGCACCAGATCGCCCGTCCGACCGGGTTCCCCGTCGCCTCCGACTTCGCCTACGTCTCCGTCCCCCTCCCCGAACCCGCCCCCGGCACCGCGCTGGTGGAGAACCTGCTGCTCTCGGTGGACCCGTACCACCGGGGGATGATGGACGGCGGCGAGGGCGGCTTCGAGCTGCACGCCCCGCTGGAGGGCCGGGCGGTGGGCCGGGTGACCGCCTCCCGCGACCCGGGCCTCAAGGAGGGCGACCTCGTCTTCCACCGCTCGGGCTGGCGCACCCACGCCCTGGTCACCCTGGGCGTGGACGGCACCCGCAAGCTCCGTGACCACCAGGGCGTCCCGCTGGAGGCCCACCTCTCCATCCTCGGCGGCACCGGCCTCACCGCCTACGCCGCCCTCACCCGGACGGCGGCCCTGCGCGAGGGCGAGGACCTGTTCGTCTCCGCCGCCGCGGGCGGGGTCGGCACCGCCACCGGGCACCTCGCCCGGCTGCTCGGCGCCCGCCGGATCATCGGCAGCGCGGGCTCGGCGGCGAAGGTCGCCCACCTGACCGGGGCCCTCGGCTTCGACGCCGCCTTCGACTACCACGACGGCCCGGTCGGCGAGCAGCTGGCGCAGGCCGCCCCGGACGGGATCGACGTGTACGTGGACAACGTGGGCGGGGACCACCTGGAGGGCGCCATCGACTCCCTGCGCGAGTACGGCCGGATCGCCTGGGTCGGCGCGATCTCGATGTACAACGGCGACCGCGCGCCGGCCGCGCCCCGCAACCTCTTCGAGGTGGTACACAAGTCTCTGCGCCTGGAAGGGGTATTGGTTCGCAATCACACCAATCTGCAGGACGAGCTGGAGGACTTCGTGGTCCCGCACCTGCGCAGCGGCCGGGTCGGCACGGACACCACCGTTGTGCAGGGATTCGATCACACGGTGGAGGCCTTCCTCGGCATGCTGCACGGGGAGAACGTGGGCAAGATGCTGGTCCGTCTCGACGGGTGAATGCGGCGGATCCGTTGTTCACCGATTTCTTACCGCACGGATGTAGACCTTTGCGGCGGCCGCCGCCACGCTTGCCGACGATGTGCCAGCGGGGCACCAGAGTTGGAGGCGAGCAGCCAGTGACACCCATCAGCCGCAGGGGTTTCGTGGGAATCGGCGCCGGGCTCGTGGCGGGGGCGGCCCTGCCCGCCGCCCTGCCCGCGACGGCGGCCGCGGCCGCCGCGACGGGCACGATCACCGATGTGAAGCACGTGGTGATCCTGATGCAGGAGAACCGCAGCTTCGACCACTACTTCGGCAAGCTGAAGGGCGTCCGCGGCTTCGGCGACCGCGCCGCCGGCAACATCCCGGGCGGCTGGGGCACGTTCAACCAGCCCAACTGGGGCGGCCGCCAGTACCCGTGGAAGCTGTCCGCCACCCCGGCGGCGGGCGGGGCCGACAGCGAGACCCTGGCCCAGTGCACCGGCGACCTCCCGCACAGCTGGACCTCGCAGCACGCCGCCTGGAACAACGGCCGGATGGACAACTGGGTCGCCGGCGTCGGCAAGACCCACACCCTCGGCCACCTGGAGCGGGGCGACATACCCTTCCACTACGGGCTCGCCGACAACTACACGGTCTGCGACGCCTACTTCTGCTCCACCCTCAGCGCCACCGGCCCCAACCGCACCTTCCTGTGGAGCGGCAAGGTCGACGCGGGCAGCAAGGACGGCGGCGATGAGTCCGGGCTGACCTGGGAGACGTACGCGGAGGCCCTCCAGCGGGCGGGGATGAGCTGGAAGGTCTACCAGAACGCCCAGGACAACTACGGGGACAACGGCCTGGCCTACTTCAAGAAGTTCACCGACGCCGGACCGGGCGACCCGCTGTGGGACCGGGGCATGGCCTCCGTCCCCCGGGTCACCGGATCCACCCCGGACGACATTGCCGCCGCGATCCGCGCGGACGTGGTCGCCGGGACCCTGCCCCAGGTGTCCTGGGTGGTGGCGAGCGAGGCCTTCTCGGAGCACCCGTACGCCCCGCCCGGCGACGGCGCGCACTTCGTGGACCTGGTCTACCGCGCCCTCGCCGCGAACCCGGAGGTCTTCGACTCCACGGTCCTCTTCCTCAACTACGACGAGAACGACGGCTTTTTCGACCACGTCGCACCGCCGGTCGCCCCGCCCGGCACCCCGGACGAGTACATCGACGGCGTCCCGATCGGCCTCGGCTTCCGCGTCCCCATGCTGGTCATGTCCCCGTGGACCCGCGGCGGCTGGGTCAGCTCGGAGGTCTTCGACCACACCTCCGTCCTGCGCTTCATGGAGAAGTGGACGACGGCGCTGGGCACCCCCGCCCTCTGCCCCAACATCAGCGCGTGGCGCCGCAAGGTGACCGGCGACCTGACGGGCGTCTTCGACTTCGCGCACCCGGTGTACGGGGTCCCCGCCGGCCTGCCCTCCACGGCGAAGGTCATCGGCCAGTCCACCTGCGGCCCCCTCCCCAACCCGGTGCCGCAGGACAACGCCCTGCCGGTCCAGGAGGCCGGTACGCGCCCGGCGCGCGCCCTCCCCTACCAGGTGAACGGCAACCTGGACCGCTTCGAGTTCGGGCCGGCCGGCAAGATCCTCGCTTGGTTCTCGATGACCAACCAGGGCCCGCAGGCCAAGAGCGCGGCGCACTTCTCGATCCACCCGCACCAGTACCGGGACACGGCCGCCTGGCAGTACACGGTGGACCCGGGCGCCACCTCGACCGACTGGTTCAGCATCGGGCTGGGCGCCGGCTCGGGCAAGTACGACATCTCGATGTACGGCCCGAACCGCTTCCTGCGCCGCTTCATCGGCGACGCGACCAAGCCCGGCAAGTCCCTGGAAGTCTCGGCCCGCTACGCGGTGGAGTCGGGCACCGGAAAGATGGCGGTCTGGTTCAAGATGACCAACGCCTCGGCCTCCCCGGTCACCTTCACGATCCGCTCGAACGCCTACCGCTCGGACGGCCCCTGGACGTACACGGTCCCGGCCGACTCCTCGCGCGAGGACTTCTTCAACGCGGTGGCGTACAACAAGGGCTGGTACGACTTCACGATCCTGGCCGACTCCGACGGCACCTGGTCCCGCCGCTACACGGGCCACATCGAAACGGGCGCGGCGAGCATCACGGGCAGCTGACGGGAAAGGCCGGAAACGCACGGGGGTTCCGCATCCCGGAACCCCCCACCGGCCCTCCCCCGGCCCTCGGCCCCCGATACGGCCCAGCCCCTCCCGGCAGCCCGCCGGACCGGCCTGGTCCACCGCCCCCTCCCTCGAACGGCGCAGGTCGAAGCGGGTCCGCTCCCGCGGGCGGCGGGGGTGGTCCAGCCCCGGGCGGCGCACCCGCCGAAGCCGCGGCACCGGACCGGCACCTGCGACGGCACCCCTCCGAGCCGCCCGGGCCCAGTGGCACCGCCGCGCCGGCCCCGCCGACGAATCGACCGACGTTCGCTACCTCCAAAAGCCCCTTACCACCACAACACGGCCGTTGATTCCTGCCGTGACCCTGGCCTCAGGGGTTCCACGGCGTGAAGATCTGCGCATGTCGCCTGAGACCCAGCAGTGGACCCCCACCCATGGCCAGCCCTACCGGCCCGTCGTCTACCGTCCCGCGCGCATGCCCGGCCCCGAATCCCTCGCGCGCGCGGCGGAGTTGCGGGCCCGGATGGACGAACGGCGCACCGTACGCCACTTCTCCCCCGACCCCGTCCCCGAACAGGCCGTCCGCGACGCCATCGCCTGCGCCGCCACCGCCCCGTCGGGGGCGCACCAGCAGCCGTGGACCTTCGTCCTGGTCAAGGACCCGGCCATCCGCCGGCAGATCCGCGCCGCCGCCGAACAGGAGGAGCAGATCTCCTACGACGGCCGCCTGGGCGACGAATGGCTGGCGGCCCTGCGCCCCATCGGCACGGACGCGGTGAAGACCCACCTCACGGACGCCCCGGCCCTGATCGTGGTCTTCCAGCAGCGCTACTGGCTCGGCCCGGACGGCGAGAAGCGCAAGCACTACTACGTGGACGAGTCGGTCGGCATCGCGGTCGGCATGCTCCTGTCGGCCCTCCACCTTTCGGGCCTGGCCGCCCTGATCCACACCCCGAGCCCGATGCGCTTCCTGTCCCACGTCCTGCACCGCCCGGAGAACGAGAAGGCCTTCGCGGTGATCCCGGTCGGCTACCCGTCGGAAGACTGCGAGGTCCCGGACCTGATCCGCAAATCCCTGGACCAGGTCCTGGTCGAGGTCTAGCCCTCGACGCCGTCCGGGCCGGCGGTGGGCGGAGCCGGCTGTCCGCCGAGTGCCTCCGCCAGCCGCATCCCGATCCGCACACGGTCCTCCGGCGTACCGGCCTCCATGGCCGCCCGCACCTGCCGCAGGATCAGCCAGTCCCGTACCACCTTGGCAACGCCGAGTACGGCCGCCGTGACGACCACCGCGGTCAGCACGTCGCCCACCGGGGGCCCGGCAAGCCGGCAGGTTCCGGGAACGAGCCGCAGCCGGCGTGCCGCACGGCGACGGACGCCTCGCCCAGGTCCACGTCGCCCGGGTACCCGTACTCCTCGTCCTCCGCAACGGCGCTCTGCCGCAGCCCGTGCATCAGCTTCAACGCTCCCGACGCGCAACAGCATTCGATGACGAGGTCGTACGACTCGGAGGTCCAGAGGTTCACCCAGCCGTGCTCGGCACCGGCCTTGACGATCAGCCCCAGCCTGCGCAGGATCCGGCTGAACAGCCGGGCCCTGTCCCGGGAGGACTGGCCGTCCACCCGAGCCTCCTCGGCCGGGTGCAGGCCGTACCGGTGGCTGCGCCACAGCTGGTCCGCCCCACCCTGCGGCTCCGGGGCTGCGGCCGACCACGGCCGCCACGCCGGTCGCGGGTGCGCCAGCCGTACCCGGGCCTGGTCGGCGGCGTTCACGAACCACCACGCCCCGCCGTCAGCGACGAGCCGGAGCCCCGGGACGCCGTGGACGCCTCCCGTCCGGTCCAGCCGCGGCAACACGGCGTCGAGGACTTCGTGGGCGCGGTCCGGATGGAGGAGGAGCGCGGGCTCCCTGAGGGACGGTCGGATACCGGTGAGGCCGAGTACCGAGCTGCCGGTGAGGCCGGCGAGGAGCCGTGCTTCGAACGCCTGCTGCTGCGGCGTCTCTGCGTCGGGCACCGGTCGCTGCCGGGTGATCAAGCCCTCTGAAGCCCACCGCATGCAGGTGTGGTGGGTGAGACCGGTCGCGCGGCGACAGATGGAGGCCACGCGGTGTCGGTTGTCGGTGCGGCGGGACATACGTCTCCTCGGGCTCCGTCCCGGCACGGGCGCATAGAGGTCGTACATCACCTGATGTGGAACCCACCCCGCACGGGAACTCGCAAGAGCCCTTGGCCCCCTCGGGTAGCCGGGCCCGAGTGCTGGAGCGTGTCGCCGTACACGACAACTGGCAGCAGGCTAGCAGCGTCCGAGCATCCCCGGAGGGGAAATGGAGACCGCCCCCGCTCCGGGCTTGGGGGTACCGGAGCGGGGGCGGGGTTCAGCAGGGGGCCTGGGTCAGCCCATGTGGGGGTAGCCGTAGTCCGTCGGGGGGACCAGGGTTTCCTTGATGGAGCGGGTCGACGTCCAGCGGAGCAGGTTGGACGCCGCGCCCGCCTTGTCGTTGGTGCCCGAGGCGCGGCCGCCGCCGAAGGGCTGCTGGCCGACGACGGCGCCGGTCGACTTGTCGTTGATGTAGAAGTTGCCCGCCGCGAAGCGGAGCTTCTCCATCGTGTCGGCCGCCGCGTAGCGGTCCTGGGCGATGACGGAGCCGGTCAGGGCGTACGCCGAGACGTTCTCCATCTGGGCCAGCATCGCGTCGTAGTCGGCGTCGTCGTAGACGTGCACGGCGAGGATCGGGCCGAAGTACTCGGTCGTGAAGACCTCGTTCTCCGGGTCGGTGCACTCGATGACGGTCGGGCGGACGAAGTAGCCCTCCGAGTCGTCGTACGTGCCGCCCGCGACGATCGTGCAGGTCGGGTCGGCCTTCGCGCGGTCGATCGCGGCCTTGTTCTTCGCGAAGGAGCGCTCGTCGATGACCGCGCCGATGAAGTTCGACAGGTCGCGGACGTCACCCATGGTGATGCCGTCGACCTCGGCCGCGAACTGCTCCTTGAAGCCGTCGTTCCAGATCGAGGCCGGGACGTAGGCGCGCGAGGAGGCCGAGCACTTCTGGCCCTGGAACTCGAAGGAACCGCGGGTCAGGGCGGTCTTCAGGATCGCGCGGTCCGCGGACGGGTGCGCGACGACGAAGTCCTTGCCGCCGGTCTCGCCGACCAGGCGCGGGTAGGAGCGGTACTTCTCGATGTTGTTGCCGACCGTCTTCCACAGGTACTGGAAGGTCTTGGTCGAGCCGGTGAAGTGGATGCCGGCCAGCTCGGGGTGGTTCAGGGCCACCTCGGAGACGGCGATGCCGTCGCCGGTCACCAGGTTGATGACGCCCTTGGGCAGGCCGGCCGCCTCCAGGAGCTCCATGAGGAGGACCGCGGAGTGGGTCTGCGTGGGGGACGGCTTCCAGACGACCACGTTGCCCATCAGGGCCGGGGCGGTCGGCAGGTTGCCGGCGATGGCCGTGAAGTTGAACGGCGTGATCGCGTAGACGAAGCCCTCCAGCGGGCGGTGGTCGCTGCGGTTCCACACGCCGGCGGAGTTCGCGACCGGCTGCTCGGCCAGGATCTGGCGGGCGAAGTGGACGTTGAAGCGCCAGAAGTCGACGAGCTCGCACGGGGTGTCGATCTCGGCCTGCTGCACGGTCTTCGACTGGCCCAGCATGGTGGAGGCGGCCAGCTTCTCGCGCCACGGGCCGGACAGCAGCTCGGCGGCGCGCAGGATGATCGCGGCGCGGTCGTCGAAGGACATCGCGCGCCAGGCCGGGGCGGCGGCCAGGGCGGCGTCGACGGCGTCCTGGGCGTCGGCCTGGGTGGCGTTGGCGTACGTACCGATGACCGACTTGTGGTCGTGCGGCTGCACGACGTCGAAGCGCTCGCCGCCGCCCATCCGCTTGACGCCGTTGATCGTCATCGGGAGGTCGATCGGGTTCTCGGACAGCTGCTTCAGCTGGATCTCGAGGCGCGCGCGCTCCGCGCTGCCCGGGGCGTACGAGTGGACCGGCTCGTTGACCGGCGCGGGGACCTGGGTCACAGCATCCATGGGGCGATAACTCCTTGGCCTGGTTCTGGACTAGTTCTTGGTGATCATCGAGCGGAGGAAGAACAGCAGGTTGGCCGGCTTCTCGGCGAGGCGGCGCATGAAGTAGCCGTACCAGTCCGTGCCATAGGCCGTGTAGACCCTCATTCGATGACCCTCGGAGGCGAGCCGGAGGTGCTCCTCGCTGCGGATGCCGTAGAGCATCTGGAACTCGTACTCGTCCAGCTTGCGCCCTGCCTGCCGCGCGAGCTCCTGCGCGATGGCGATCAGGCGCGGGTCGTGCGACCCGATCATCGGGTAGCCGTCGCCCTCCATGAGGATCCGCATGATCCGGACGTACGCCTTGTCGATCTCGGCCTTGTCCTGGTACGCGACCTCGGCGGGCTCCTTGTAGGCGCCCTTCACGATGCGGACGCGGCTGCCGGCGGCGGCCAGGCGGCGGGCGTCGGCCTCGGTGCGGAAGAGGTAGGCCTGGATCACGCAGCCGGTCTGCGGGAAGTCCCGGCGCAGCTCCTCGTGGATGGCGAACATCGAGTCGAGGGTGGTGTGGTCCTCGGCGTCGAGGGTCACGGTGGTGCCGATGGCGGCGGCGGCCTCGACGACCGGGCGGACGTTGGCGAGGGCGAGCTCGTGGCCGCCCTCCAGCGCCTGGCCGAACATCGACAGCTTGACGGACATCTCGACCGTCTCGCCGAGCTCCAGCTCCTTGAGGCGCTCGATCAGCTCCAGGTAGGCGTCCCGGGCCGCGTACGACTGCTCCACGGCGGTGATGTCCTCGCCGACGACGTCGAGGGTGACCTCCAGGCCCTTGCGGGTGAGCTCCTCCACGATCGGGATGACCTGGCCGACCGTCTCACCGGGGATGAAGCGGTTGACCACCGGCTTGGTCACCGGGGCGGCAGAGACGATTCGGCGCATCTTGTCGCTGCGCGAAGCGGCGAGGATCGCGGGACCCAGCACGGGGCACCTCCAACGGGTGGCAGAAGCGGGCATACGGGCGCCGCGGGGTGTGCTGCGGCCGTAAGGAAAACGCAAGTAAAACCACCGTGAAACCTATGGATCTCCACGATCCTCTGCCATCGACAGCTGTCACGCATCCGTGTCCCGGATCTCATACATCTGTCTGAAGAGGCGGCCCGGGGGTGGGAGAATGTGGCCGTGAAGGGCGATTACCAGGACCTGGTGGACGAGATCTCGGCGCTGCTCGGCGCCCCGGCGACGCTGGAGAACCGGGACTTCCGCCTCATCGCCTTCGGCGCGCACGACAGCGAGGACGACCTCGCCATGGACCCCGTGCGCACCCGCTCGATCCTGACCCGGCAGTCCACGGCGGCCGTGCGGTCCTGGTTCGAGGGCTTCGGGATCGCCCGTGCGACGGGTCCGGTCCGGATCCCGGCGGCGCCGGACGCGGGGGTCTTCCGGGGGCGGATCTGCCTGCCCGTGCGCTACCGCGGGATCGTCCAGGGCTACGTGTGGCTGCTCGACCGGGATCCGGGTCCCGGGCCGGAGGCCCTGGAGGCGGCCATGGAGGTGGCCCAGCGGATCGGGGTCCTGCTCGCGGAGGAGGCCAAGGCGGGCGCCGACCTCTCGCGGGAGTTCCTCGCCGTGCTCACCGCCGGGCGGGGCTGGCAGCAGGACATGGCGGTGGCCGCGCTGCGGATGGCCCTGGGGGCGGGGGCCGAGGGGCTGCACGCGGCGGTGTGCGTGGCGCCGTGGGCCGGGGAGGCGCCGTCCTCGGTGCCGGGGGCGGCGGCGGTGTGCGTCGTACCGCCGGAGGGCCTCGCCACCGGCCCGGGCCGGCTCGCCGTCCTCCTGCGCCTGCGCTCGGCGGACGCCCTCCCCCCGGCCCTGACGGCCCTGGGCCGCCTCCTGCCCCGGGCAGCGGCGGGCGGGGCGGTGGCGGCAGCCGCGGGAACGGGTACGGGCGGGGCCGCGGGAACGGGCAGGGGTACCGGCGGGCCCGCACGGGTCTCCCCGGCGGCCGTGACGGCAGGGGCCGTGCGGGCGGTCGCGGGAGCGGAGACCGGCGCCGCGGGTCCCGAGGGCGCGTACGCGGTGACCGCCGGGGTGTCCGATCCGGTGCGGGGGCTCGGGGAGCTGCCCGGCGCGTGGGGGCAGGCCGTCGCCTCGGCGCGGGCCGCCGCCGCGCAGCCGGCGCTCGGGCCGGTGGCCCAGTGGGCGGGGATCGGGCCGTACCGGATGCTGGCCGCCCTGGCCGCCGGGCCCGTGGACGACCCCGCGACGCGGGCCCTGCTGAGCCCGGCCCACCGGGAACTGGCCCGCACCGCCGAGGTCTTCCTCGACTGCGCGGGGCAGGCCGGGCGCGCGGCGGCGGCCCTGGGCGTGCACCGCCAGACCCTGTACTACCGGCTGGGCCGGGTGGAGCAGCTGACCGGGCTCGACCTGGACGCGGGCGAGGACCGGCTACTGCTCCACATGGCCCTCAAGGCCGCCCGGCTGAACGGCTGAGCGGCCGGCCGCACGGCCTACTGCGCGCCCCGCTCCGCGTTCGTGATCCCGTCGGCGAGCCTGCGCAGCCCCTCCGCGAACTCCTCGCCCGAGGGGGCGGTGGCGGGGTCGAACAGCCACTGGATCATCAGGCCGTTGAGCAGCGCCTGGTAGACGGACCCGAGCGTGCGCTCGTCCCGCTCGGTCAGCTGCTCCTCGGGGGTCCCGGTCATCATCGAGACGAGGCCCCGGCGGCCCTCCAGCTGCGAGGCCGCGAGCATGGCCTTCAGCTCGGGCTTCTGGTCCCGGCTCAGCGCGACCTCCAGGCTGGCCGACCACACCGGGCCCGCCGCCCCGTGCTCGGCGACCACCCCGTCCCACAGGGCGCGCAGCCGCTCCAGGGAGCCCTCGGCCCCCGTCAGCGCGGCTTGCCGACCCTGGCCCCACTCCTCGATCAGGGCGATGAACGCCTGGGTGAGCAGTGCGTCCTTGGAGCCGTAGTGGTAGCCGATCGACGCGAGGTTGGTCCCGGAGGCGCTCACGATGTCGCGGGCCGTGGTGCGCACGAACCCCTTCTCGGCGAGGCACTTCTTGGCGCCTTCGAGCAGATCTTCACGGTGTCCCATGCCGGTACGGTATCAAGACGTCCGTATAACACAATCGTCCCATACGCTCGTTCCACCTCCGGACGGCCGCAAGGGCGCGCAAAGGGCCCGGGGTGTGCACCCCGGGCCCTCTCACAGCGTGCGCGACGGTCAGACCAGGTTGACCGTGCGGGCCGAGGCGGCGCCGATCTCCGCCGAGATGGCCGCGAGGACGTCCACCGGGACCTCCGCGTCGACGGTCAGGACGACGAGGGCCTCGCCGCCCTCCTCGGCGCGGGCGACCTGCATGCCCGCGATGTTCAGGCCGGCCTCGCCGAGCAGCAGGCCGACCTTGCCGACCACGCCCGGGCGGTCGGTGTAGCGGAGCACGATCATGTGGTCTGCCAGGGCCAGGTCCACGTCGTACTCGCCCACGCCCACGATCTTCTGAAGGTGCTTCGGGCCCGCGAGCGTGCCGGAGACCGACACCTCCTGACCGTCCGCCAGGGTGCCGCGCACGGTCACCACGTTGCGGTGGTCCGGGGACTCCGAGCTGGTGGTCAGGCGCACCTCGACACCGCGCTCCTGCGCGAACAGCGGGGCGTTGACGTAGGAGACGGTCTCGTCGACGACGTCCTCGAAAACGCCCTTGAGGGCGGAGAGTTCGAGCACCTTGACGTCGTGCTGGGTGATCTCGCCGCAGACCTCGACGTCGAGGCGCACCGCGACCTCGCCCGCGAGGGCGGTGAAGATGCGGCCGAGCTTCTCGGCGAGCGGCAGGCCGGGGCGCACGTCCTCGGCGATGACACCGCCCTGGACGTTGACCGCGTCCGGTACGAGCTCGCCCGCGAGGGCCAGGCGCACCGACTTGGCGACGGAGATGCCGGCCTTCTCCTGGGCCTCGTCCGTGGACGCGCCGAGGTGCGGGGTGCAGACGACCTGGTCGAGCTCGAAGAGCGGGGAGTCCGTGCAGGGCTCCTTCGCGTACACGTCGAGGCCGGCGCCGGCGACGCGGCCCTCCTTGATGGCCGAGTACAGCGCGGCCTCGTCCACGATCCCGCCGCGGGCGGCGTTGACGATGCGGACGGACGGCTTGACCTTGCGCAGGGCCTCGTCCCCGATGAGACCGACGGTCTCGGGGGTCTTGGGCAGGTGCACGGTGATGAAGTCGGCGGCTTCCAGCAGCTCGTCCAGCGTCAGCATCTTGACGCCCATCTGGGCGGCGCGCGCGGGCTGCACGTAGGGGTCGTACGCGACGACCTTCATCCCGAAGGCCGACATGCGCTGGGCGACCAGGACGCCGATGCGGCCGAGGCCGACGACGCCGAGGGTCTTCTCGCTGAGCTCGACGCCCGTGTACTTGTTGCGCTTCCACTCGCCGTTCTTCAGCGCGGTGTTGGCCTGCGCGATGTTGCGGGCGGTGGCGACGAGCAGGCCGCAGGCGAGCTCGGCGGCGGTGACGATGTTGGAGGTCGGGGCGTTCACGACCATCACGCCGGCCTTGGTGGCGGCGGCGACGTCCACGTTGTCGAGGCCCACACCGGCGCGGGCGACGACCTTCAGCTTCTTGGCGGCGGCGATGGCCTCGGCGTCCACCTTGGTGGCGGAGCGGACGAGGATGGCGTCGACGTCGACGATCGCGGGGAGCAGCTCCGCGCGGTCAGCGCCGTTGACGTGCCGGATCTCGAAGTCCGGGCCGAGCGCGTCCACCGTGGCGGGCGACAGCTCTTCGGCGATGAGTACGACAGGTTTCGAGCTCACGTGGGTCCTCACAAGTCCAGTGCGGACGGCCGTCCCGACGGCCGCAGGCGGTGGAGGGGGTAGCCGCGTGGAAGACGCACGACACTGTGGGCCTGACGCGTTGTGTTGAGCAGTGTAGTGGCGGTTCCGGCGCGGAATTCCGCCTGTACGGAAGGATCACCCGTCCGTGATTGGCCGGGGTGGACAATCCGCGCGATTCGAGGTCTACATTCCGTCGATTTTCGACCGGCACCCCACGGAGGGGGCCCGGCCGAGGCGGATGCGCGGCGGGGCCGGGACTGCGTGTCCCGGCCCCGCCGTGTGCGAGATCAGCTCTCGTCGCTGTCGACCCAGCTCATCAGCTTGCGCAGCTTCTTGCCGGTGGTCTCCAGCAGGTGGGCCTCGTCGGCCTTCTTGTACTCGTTGTACTTGGGCAGGCCCGCCTTGTACTCGGCCATCCAGGTGTTGGCGAACTCGCCGCTCTGGATCTCGGCGAGGACCTTCTTCATCTCGGCCTTGGTGGCGTCGGTGATGATGCGGGGGCCGGTGATGTAGTCGCCCCACTCGGCGGTCTCGGAGACCGACCAGCGCATCTTCTCCAGGCCGCCCTCGTACATGAGGTCCACGATGAGCTTCAGCTCGTGCAGGCACTCGAAGTACGCGATCTCCGGCTGGTAGCCGGCCTCGGTCAGGGTCTCGAAACCGGCCTTGACCAGGGCGGAGGCGCCACCGCAGAGGACGGCCTGCTCACCGAACAGGTCGGTCTCGGTCTCCTCGGTGAAGGTGGTCTTGATGACGCCGGCGCGGGTGCCGCCGATGCCGGCCGCGTACGACAGGGCCAGGGCGAAGGCGTTGCCCGAGAAGTCCTGCTCGACGGCCGCGATGCACGGAACGCCGCGGCCCTCCTCGTACTGGCGGCGGACCAGGTGGCCCGGGCCCTTCGGGGCGACGAGGGCGACGTCCACGTTGGCCGGGGGCTTGATGAAGCCGTAGCGGACGTTGAAGCCGTGACCGAAGAAGAGCGCGTCGCCCTCCTGCAGGTGGTCCTTGATGGAGGCCTCGTAGATCTCGGCCTGGAGCGGGTCCGGGGTCAGGATCATGATGACGTTCGCCCACTCGGCGGCCTCCGAGACGGAGACGACCTTCAGGCCCTGCTCCTCGGCCTTGGCCTTGGAGCTGGAGCCCTCCTTGAGGCCGACGACGACGTCGACGCCGGAGTCACGGAGCGACAGCGCGTGGGCGTGGCCCTGGCTGCCGTAGCCGATGACCGCGACCTTGCGGCCCTGGATGATGGACAGGTCGGCGTCGTTCTCGTAGAACAGCTCGGCCACTGGGATATCTCCTTGGTGCGCTGATGTTGCACCCACCGTACGGCGGGGAACGGAATGAGAGTTTGTCGGTCTCGCCATGCGAACCGGGCGTGTCCCGCCCGGTTCAGGCGTGGCGTCAGGCGTGGGTCAGGCGCTGCGTTCGAGCGAACGCAGGCTGCGGTCCGTGATGGACCGGCCGCCGCGCCCTATGGCGATGGTGCCGGACTGCACCAGTTCCTTGATGCCGAAGGGCTCCAGCATCTTGAGCATGGCGCTGAGCTTGTCGGTGCCGCCGGTGGCCTCGATGGTGACGGCCTCCGGGGAGACGTCGACGGTCTTGGCGCGGAACAGCTGGACGATCTCGACGATCTGCGAGCGCGTCTCGTTGTCGGCGCGGACCTTCACCAGAACGAGTTCGCGTTCGATGGCGTTCGACGGCTCCAGCTCGACGATCTTGAGCACGTTGACCAGCTTGTTGAGCTGCTTGGTCACCTGCTCCAGCGGGAGGTCCTCCACGTTCACGACGATGGTGATGCGGGAGATGTCGGGGTGCTCGGTGACGCCGACCGCGAGGGAGTCGATGTTGAACCCGCGGCGCGAGAACAGGGCGGCGATCCGGGCGAGGATGCCGGGCGTGTTCTCGACCAGGACCGAGAGCGTGTGCTTGGACATGTGGGTCGTTCTCTCTCTCAGGCTCTCTCGGCTCAGTCGTCTTCGTTGTCGCCGAAGTCGGGGCGGACGCCCCGGGCTGCCATGACCTCGTCGTTGGAGGTGCCGGCGGCGACCATCGGCCACACCATGGCGTCCTCGTGGACGATGAAGTCGATCACGACCGTGCGGTCGTTGATCGCGTTGGCCTCGGCGATGACCTTGTCCAGGTCCGCTGGGTCCTCGCAGCGCAGCGCGACGCAGCCCATGGCCTCGGACAGCTTGACGAAGTCCGGGACGCGGGTGCCCTGGCGGGGGGCGACGGACTCGCCGAGCTGGGAGCCCACCGTGTCGTGGCCGGTCTCGTCGGCGTGCAGGACGGTGTTGGAGTAGCGCTGGTTGTAGAAGAGCGTCTGCCACTGGCGGACCATGCCGAGGGCGCCGTTGTTGATGATGGCGACCTTGATCGGGATGTTGTTCAGCGCGCAGGTGGCCAGTTCCTGATTGGTCATCTGGAAGCAGCCGTCGCCGTCGATCGCCCAGACCGCGCGGTCCGGCATGCCGACCTTGGCGCCCATCGCGGCGGGGACCGCGTAGCCCATGGTTCCGGCGCCGCCGGAGTTCAGCCAGGTGCGGGGCTCCTCGTACTTGACGAAGTGGGAGGCCCACATCTGGTGCTGGCCGACGCCGGCCGTGAAGATCGTGCCCTGCGGGGCGAGCTCGCCGATCCGCTCGATGACCTGCTGGGGGGAGAGCGAGCCGTCCTCGGGCAGGTCGTAGCCCAGGGGGTAGGTCTCGCGCCAGCGGTTGAGGTCCTTCCACCAGGCGGTGTAGTCGCCCGCGTTGCCCTCGTTGTGCTCGGCCTGGACCGCCTGGATGAGGTCGGCGATGACCTCGCGGGCGTCGCCCACGATCGGGACGTCGACCTCGCGGTTCTTGCCGATCTCGGCCGGGTCGATGTCCGCGTGGATGACCTTGGCGAAGGGGGCGAAGCTGTCCAGCTTGCCGGTGACGCGGTCGTCGAAGCGGGTGCCGAGCGCGATCAGCAGGTCCGACTTCTGGAGCGCGGTGACACCGGTGACGGAGCCGTGCATGCCCGGCATGCCGACGTGCAGCGGGTGGCTGTCGGGGAAGGAGCCCAGGGCCATCAGGGTGGTGCAGACCGGGACGCCGGTGAGCTCGGCGAGGACCTTCAGCTCGGCCGTGGCACCGGACTTCATGACGCCGCCGCCGACGTACAGGACCGGGCGCTTGGCCTGGACGATGAGCTTGGCGGCCTCGCGGATCTGCTTGGCGTGGGGCTTGGTGACCGGCCGGTAGCCGGGCAGGTCCATGGCCGGCGGCCATGAGAAGGTGGTCTTCGCCTGGAGGGCGTCCTTGGCGATGTCGACCAGGACCGGGCCGGGGCGGCCGCTGGCGGCGATGTGGAAGGCCTCGGCGATGGTCCTGGCGATGTCCTCGGCCTTGGTGACGAGGAAGTTGTGCTTGGTGATCGGCATCGTGATGCCGACGATGTCCGCCTCCTGGAAGGCGTCGGTGCCGATCGCCTTGGAGGAGACCTGGCCGGTGATCGCGACGAGCGGGACGGAGTCCATGTGGGCGTCGGCGATCGGGGTGACCAGGTTGGTGGCGCCCGGGCCGGAGGTGGCCATGCACACGCCGACCTTGCCGGTGGCCTGGGCGTAGCCGGTGGCGGCGTGGCCGGCCCCCTGCTCGTGGCGGACCAGGATGTGACGGACCTTCTTGCTGTCCATCATCGGGTCGTACGCCGGGAGGATGCAGCCGCCCGGGATGCCGAAGACGGTGTCGCACCCCACCTCTTCGAGAGAGCGGATGAGGGACTGCGCGCCCGTGACGTGCTCAACTGCGGTGGGCTGCTGCCCACCCGTACGGGGCCGCGGCTGCGGATGGTGGGCCCCGGAGGCCTGCTCGGTCATCGGCATTCTCTTCTCGAAGCTGAGGGTTTTACGCGGAGCGGGGGTGCCCCGGTTCTCGTTCGGGTGCGTGTGCCAGTGCAACAAAAAACCCCTCGTGCCAGGTGGCAAGCGAGGGGAGCGCGTCGGCGGTGTGGAGCGGGGACATGCAGGTCCCAGCTTCAGCCGACGCGCTTTCCAAGTACGAGAATTCGGGTGCGCATGGCACTGACCCTCCCTCCGGCGGGAGGTGGATGTCAAGCGGGTGGGACGGGCGTCTCATTATTTGAGCCTCTGTGGAGGGCCATCGAGCCACCGGACGAGCCTCCCGCCAAGGCAGGGTGGGCCGTACCGCCCGGTACTGGGAACGTACCTCTCACGAGCGCGCGGCGCAGCCTGTATTCGTCGAGCGGTCCGGAAAACGCCATTCCCTGTCCATGGGTGCAGCCCATGGCGCGCAGGGCCGCCACCTGCTCGGGGAGGTCCACCCCGTCGGCCACGGACTGCATGCCCAGGTCGTTTGCAATACGCAACAATCCTGCGGTGATCTTGTGCAGTCGGGCGGACTCGACGACGCCCTCGACGAGGCCCCGGTCCAGCTTGAGCAGGTCCACCGGGAGGCGGCGGAGGGCGCTGATGGCCGCGTAGCCGCTGCCGATGCCGTCGAGGGCGATTCGCACGCCGAGTCGGTGCAGGCCCGTCAGGCGGCGCTCCAGCTCGTCGAAGGGGACTCTGGGGTCGGAGGCGGCCAGTTCGAGGACGAGGGCGCCGGAGGGCAGTCCGTGCCGGCCGAGCAGGGCCTCCACAGAGCCGCCGGGCATCGAGCGGTCGAGCAGCCGCTGGGCGGTCATCCGTACGACCACTGGCACGTCGTGGCCCGCGAGATGGCGCTCGGCGGCCTGGGCCACGGCCTCGTCGAGGAGCCATCGGCTCAGTTCGGCGGCGCGGGAGGGGTCCGGGCCGCCTCCCGGGATGCCCTCGCTGTGTTCGGCCACCCGGAGGAACTCGGCCGGGGTGAAGAGGATCCCCTGCGCGGAGCGCCAGCGGGCCTGCGCGGCCACCGCGGTGACCTCGCCGCCGGCCAGGGAGACCACCGGCTGGTGCAGCAGGGCGAACTCGCCCTCGTGCAGTGCGGTGCGCAGCTTTCCGGCCAGCTCGGCCTTCCGGACCACCTCGGCCTGCATCTGCGGCGCGTACAGCTCGACCCGGTCCTTGCCGCCCGCCTTGGCCCGGTACATCGCGAGATCGGCGTTGCGCATCAGGTCCGAAGGGGTGATGCCGGGGTCGGCGAAGGCCACGCCGATGCTGGCGGCGACCCGGACCTCGCTGCCGGCGATCCGGTAGGGCTGGGAGAGGGTGGTGCGCAGCCGGTCGGCGATCTCGTGGACCTGGTACTCGCGGGCGCTGCGGTCGCGGCTTCCGTCGCCGAGGATGAGGGCGGCGAACTCGTCGCCGCCGAGCCGGGCGGCGGTGTCCCCGGCCCGGACGGCGTCCTGGAGCCGGCGGGCGGCCTCGACGAGCAGCTCGTCGCCCGCCTGGTGGCCGATGGTGTCGTTGACGGCCTTGAAGCCGTCGAGGTCGATGAACAGCACGGCGGTGCTGTGGTCGCCGGCGCGGCGGCCGGCCAGGGCCTGGCGGACGCGGCGGGTGAACAGGGCCCGGTTGGGCAGGTCGGTGAGCGGATCGTGCTCGGCGCTGTGCTGGAGCTGGGCCTGGAGGCGGACCCGCTCGGTGACGTCCCGGCTGTTGAGGATGAGTCCACCTTGGTGCCGGTTGACGGTGGACTCCACGTTGAGCCATTCTCCGCCGCC
Organism: Streptomyces sp. NPDC029216; assembly: GCF_040648015.1. Taxonomy (NCBI): domain Bacteria; kingdom Bacillati; phylum Actinomycetota; class Actinomycetes; order Kitasatosporales; family Streptomycetaceae; genus Streptomyces; species Streptomyces sp. NPDC029216. Next base: position 137,720 of record NZ_JBEZWL010000003.1, read on the forward strand.
CGATTTGAACCGGCACTCGATGCGGGTGGTGGGCTCCTCGGCGGGCGGGGCGGCCAGGAAGCGGCGGACCTCGTGGACCACGCGGCCGAGGTCGTCGGGGTGGATCAGGGCGGCGAGCTCGGTGCCGACCAGTTCCTCGGCCTCCCGGCCGTAGACGCCGGCGGCGGCGGGGCTGACGTAGCGCAGGGTCCCGGTGGGCGCGGCGATCATGATGACGTCGCTGGAGCCCTGGACCAGGGAGCGGAAGTGGTTCTCCTTCTGGGCCAGTTCCTGGGTCAGCGCGATGTTGTCGAGGAGCATGATGCCCTGCCGGACGACGAGGGCCAGCACGACGGTGCAGCCGGTGAAGACCACCATCCGGTCGACCTTCCGCCCGTCCACCACGTTGTAGAGGATGCCCAGGGTGCAGACCGCGGCCGCGAGGTACGGGGTGAGGGCGGGCAGGGAGCCGGTGATGGGGCGGCTGTGCGGGCGGTCGGCGCGCGGGGGCGCGGGACGCGGGACCGGTTCCGGCCGGCGGCCCGCGGCCCAGGGGGCGTAGGCGAGCAGCAGGGAGCCGGCGAACCATCCCGCGTCGAGGATCTCCCCGGAGCGGTAGGTGGTGTTGAGCAGCGGCGAGGTGAAGAGGGCGTCGCTGAGGACGGTCAGGGCGAGGGCCGCGATGGCCGTGTTGACCGCCGAGCGGTTGTTGGCCGAGCGCCGGAAGTGCAGGACCAGGACCATCGAGACCAGCGCGATGTCCAGGAGCGGGTACGCGAGCGAGAGCGCGGCGCGCGGGACGCTGCCGGGCGCCCCGGACTGGGCGGTGCGCGCGGCGTTGGCGAGGGCCAGGCTCCAGGAGAGGGTCAGCAGCGAGCCGCCGATGAGCCAGGAGTCGAGCGCGAGGCAGACCCATCCGGCGCGGGTGACCGGGCGTTTGGCGAGGACGAGCAGGCCCACGATGGCGGGCGGGGCGAAGCAGAGGAAGGCGAAGTCCGCGAGGGAGGGCTCGGGCACCTTCTCGTCGAGGACCACCTCGTACCAGCCCCAGACGCCGTTCCCCAGGGCCCCCATGAGCGAGGAGAAGGCGAACATCATCCAGGCGGGGCGCTCGCGCCGGCCGATCGCGCGGGCGTAGTGGTAGCAGGAGACGGCGGCCAGTAGTCCGGCGGCGCTGAGCCCGAAGTCGCCCATGATCTTGGCGAGTTCTTCCGAGCCCCAGCCGAGGGCGGCGCCGACGGCGTAGCCGCCGCTGATCACCGCGAGGAGGAGCTGCGCGCCCAGCCCCCTGCCCCCGCCGCCCGCGACCGGCGGCCGGGTCAGGAGCGCCGCCCCCGGGGCGCTCACCGGTCCCCCTCGCCTGCTGCTCCCGGCGCAGTCCAGTCTCGACAGCGTCGCCTCCGGCGGCTCTGCCGCATCGGATCCTTCGTCCATTGGCCGTGCATCGCCCGTCGCCCCCCAAAGTGTCCGTTCACCCCAACGCCAGACGTACGTGGCGCAGCCCCTTGTTCCGGACGATACACCACTTTCGTCACTCAGCGACATAGCTTCTCTACGCTCCGTCACCACCGGCAGGTGTGCGGCAACTGCTCGCATACGTATGGACGCGGAGAGTGTGCGGTTTGGTTCAGTCCGTGATCAGAACGGTGTTCTCGACCGGTTCCCCGGCGGCGAACCGGGTGAGCTGGCGGGACACGAGGCGCTTCGCCCGGGGCTCGAACGCCGAGCTGCTGCCTCCCACGTGAGGCGTGATCAGGACGTTCGGGGCGTGCCAGAGCGGGTGGCCCGGGGGCAGCGGCTCCGGGTCGGTGACGTCGAGCGCCGCGCGCAGCCGGCCCGACTCCAGTTCGGCCAGCAGGGACTTGGTGTCGGCGACGGGCCCGCGCGAGACGTTCACCAGCAGGGCGCCGTCCTTCATCCGGCCGAGGAAGGCGGCGCCCGCCAGGCCCCGGGTGTCCTCGGTCAGCGGGGTGGAGAGGATGACCACGTCCGCGTCCGGGAGGAGGCCGGGGAGGTCGTCGAGGGCGTGGACCGGTCCGTGCGGGGCGGTGCGGGCCGAGCGGGCGACGCGGGTGATCCGGCCGCACTCGAAGGGCAGGAGCCGGTCCTCGATGGCCGCGCCGATGGAGCCGTAGCCGACGATCAGGACGGACTTGTCGGCGAGGGCCTCGTAGAACCCGCCGCGCCACTCCTCGCGGTCCTGCCCGCGCACCATGCCGGGGATGCCGCGCAGGGAGGCGAGGGTGAGGGTCAGGGCGAGCTCGGCGGTGCTGGCCTCGTGGACTCCCCGGGCGTTGCACAGCCGGACGCCGGGCCGCAGGTGGCCGATGCCGGGCAGGACGTGGTCGATGCCGGCGGTGAGGGTCTGCACGACGCGCAGGGCGGGCATGGCCGGGAGCGGCCGCAGGGTCACGGCCTGGGACTTCATGTACGGGGTGACGTAGAAGACGCAGTCGGCCGGGTCGGCCGGGAACTGGTCCTCGCCGTCCCACTGTCGGTAGCGGAAGGAGTCGGGGAGGCCGTCGACCTCTCCGGGCGGGAACGGGAGCCAGACGTCCGCGGTCGTTGCAGTCATGATCCCGAGGCTATGCGAAGGGAACGTGATCAAGCCGTTAGTTTGAGGGCCGGACCGGTTCAGGGCCGGAAGGGGGGACGCAGGGGTGGAGCGCAGGTCGATCGGGTCGGGACCGCTGACGGTGGGGGCCATCGGGCTCGGCTGCATGCCGATGAGCTGGGCCTACGCGCCGTCCCGCCGTCGGGGCGAGGAGTCGCTGCGCACCCTGCACACGGCCCTGGACGTGGGGGCGAACCTGCTGGACACGGCCGATCTGTACGGGCCGTTCACCAATGAGCTGGCGGTGGGGCGGGTGCTGCGCGAGCGGCGGGCCGAGGCCTTCGTGTCGGCCAAGGTGGGGCTGCGGGCGGGTGAGGGGCACGTGGTGGCCGACGGGCGGCCCGAGTACGTGCGGCGGGCGTGCGACGCCTCGCTGCGGCGGCTGCGGACCGACGTCATAGACCTGTACCAGCTGCACCGGGTGGATCCGGAGGTCCCGGTGGAGGAGACCTGGGGGGCCATGGCGGAGCTGGTGCAGGCGGGGAAGGTGCGGGCGCTGGGCTTGTGCGCGCTGGGCGCGGGGGCCGGGCCGGGTGCGGGGCGGCGCGGGGACCGGGGGTACGGCTCGACGCTGCGCCATCTGGAGCGGGTGCAGCAGGTGTTCCCGGTGACGGCGGTGCAGGCGGAGCTTTCGGTGTGGTCGCCGGAGGCGGCGTGGCAGCTGCTGCCGTGGTGCGCGGCGCGGGGGGTGGGGCTGCTGGCGGCGATGCCGCTGGGCAGCGGGTTCCTGACCGGGACGCTGACGCCGGGGCAGGGGTTCGAGGAGGCGGACGTACGGGCCCGGCACCCGCGGTTCACGGCGCACGCGATGGCGTCGAACCAGGTGCTGGTGGCGGAGCTGCGGCGGGTTGCCCGGCGGCACGGGCCGGAGGTCACGGCGGCGCAGGTGGCGCTGGCGTGGGTGCTGGCGCAGGGGCCGCACGTGGTGCCGGTGCCGGGGGCGGACCGGGCGCACTGGGCGGCGGAGAACGCGCGGGCGGCGGAGGTGCGGCTCACGGCCGGAGAGCTGGCCGGGCTGGCGGCGCTGCCGGCGGCGGTGGGGGCCTGGGACTGACCCTCTCCGGGACGGAGCCACAACCACTCGATCGGGTGTACGAGTGGTGGAACTTGGGCACCCGCCGGGTCTGTTGAGTCTTGTGAAGGGCAGGACGAGTGGACCGACCGGAGGGGAGCGGGACGATGCGGTACGCGGTGCGGGACGGGAGTTTCGGGACGGGGCGGCACGGGGCCGGGGGCGCGCGGCACCGGGGGGTGCTGGCGGGGCTCGCCCTGGCGGGGTGCGGGGCGCTGCTGGCGGCGGGTTGTTCCCCCTCGGGCGGGGCGCCGCCCGGAGCCGGGGCATCCCCGCCGGGGTCTTCGCCGGCGGCCTCCGCGGGGGTCTCGGCGGGGGCTTCGGGGCCGCCCGCCAAGGGATCGGTGACGGTGACGGGCGAGGCGGCGAAGGGGCTGGCCTCCCCGTGGGGCGTGGCCCCGCTGCCCGGCGGGGACCTGCTGGTCGCCTCGCGCGACAAGGGCACGATCAGCAGGGTCGGGACGGGCACGGGCGCGGTGACGGAGATCGGCAGGGTGCCCGGGGTGGCGCCCGGCGGGGAGGGCGGGCTGCTGGGGCTCGCGCTGTCCCCGCGCTTCGCCTCGGACCGGCTGGTGTACGCGTACTTCACGACGGAGTCCGACAACCGCATCGCCCGGATGCGGTACGACGAGCAGAGGCCGCCGGGGCAGCAGCTGGGCGCGCCCGACACGGTTCTGAGGGGCATTCCCAAGGGGGTCTTCCACAACGGCGGGCGGATCGCCTTCGGCCCCGACGGGATGCTCTACGCCGGGACGGGCGAGACGGGGAACACGGCGCTCGCCCAGGACAGGAAGTCGCTGGGCGGCAAGATCCTGCGGATGACCCCGGACGGGAAGCCGGTGCACGGGAATCCCGAGGCGGACTCGGTCGTCTACTCCTGGGGGCACCGCAATGTGCAGGGCCTCGCCTGGGACAAGGACAAACGGCTCTGGGCGTCCGAGTTCGGGCAGCACAACTGGGACGAGCTGAACCTCATCGAGCCGGGCGGCAACTACGGCTGGCCGGAGGTGGAGGGGAAGGGCGGCAGGGCGGGGTTCCGGGATCCGGTGGCCGTCTGGAAGACGGACGAGGCCTCGCCCAGCGGGATCGCCTGGGCGGAGGGATCGATCTGGATGGCCGCGCTGAAGGGCGAGCGGCTGTGGCGGATCCCGCTGAAGGGGGCCGTGCCGGCGGCGGAGCCGGAGGCCTTCCTGACGGGGAAGTACGGGCGGCTGCGGACGGTGGTGCCGCTCGACGGGGACAGATTGCTGCTGGTCACGAGTGAGACGGACGGGCGCGGGTCGCCGCAGGAGGGCGACGACAGGATCCTGAGTCTGACGGTGCGGTGACCGACGGAGCCCCGGTGGGGGGCGGAAGGCACGGTGAGCGCGGTGTTCAACATGATCGAGGAACTGTTCAACCCGGGGCGGCGGCACACGGACGAGGAGAAGAAGCGGCTGGAGCTGTCCCGGACCGACGTCGGTGACGGCGATCCGGGGCGGGGTCCGATAGACCTCGACTCCGGCACGGTGCTCATACGCCCCGCCGCGCACCGGCCGCAGGACGCGGAGAGCGGTGACGCGGAGACCGGTGACGCGGAGAGCGCAGCATCGGAGGCCGACGGCGCGAGGACCGGTCGGGAGGAAGCCGGCCGGGGCGACGCTCCTTAGGGCGGCCCGCTCCTCAGGACCGGGGGGCGAGGGGGGTGAAGAGGCGCAGCCGGTGGGCGAGCGCCGCGGCCTCGCCCCGGCCGGCGACGCCCAGCTTGGCCAGGATGTTCGAGACGTGCACGCTGGCCGTCTTCGGGGAGATGAACAGTTCCTCCGCGATCTGACGGTTGGTGCTGCCCGTCGCGACGAGGCGCAGGACGTCCCGTTCGCGGCTGGTGAGCCCCAGGGCCTCGATCGGGTCGGTGTCCGGGGCCGGTGCGGCCGGGCGGGCCTCGTCGGGGGTCAGCGGGAGCCGGGCGCGCTGGGCGAGCAGGGCCAGGTCCTCGCGGAGCCTTCGGGAGCCCAGCCGGCCGGCGGTGGCGTGGGCGTCGCGGAGCAGGCCGGCGGCCGTCTCGCGGTCGCCGCCGGAGCCGAGCAGGGCCTCGGCGAGCCGGTGGCGGGCGCGGGCCAGCAGGTAGGGGCGTTCCAGGGCGCTGACGGCCTCCTCGACGGCGGTCCAGTCGGCGGCCGTGTCGCGGCCCTCGGCGCGCAGCAGCTCAGCCCGCAGGTACTCGGCGTGCGCGGTCCACACGGGGGCCGGGGTGGCCAGGGAGCGGGCGGCGGTGCGCAGCGCCTCCAGGGCGGCGGGCCGGCCCTCGTCGGTGCCGGGCAGGCCGCGGGCGTCGGCTTCGGCGGAGGCGGAGGCCAGCAGGAGGGGCCAGGCGTAGCGGTGCTGGCCGGGCGGGAACCCGTCGGCGATGGCCTGGGCCGTCTCGGCGCGGACGTCGGCGATGCGGCCCTCGCCCTCGGCCACGCCGACCGCCAGCCGGTAGAGCGGGATCCGGTGCTGGGGCTGGCTGTCGTGGGTGCCGAAGTGGGCGTGGGCGGCGGCGAGCTGGGCGGCGGCCTCCGTGAGTTCACCGCGGGCCAGGGCCAGGTAGGCCAGGCGTGCGGAGGCGGCTCCGCGCGGGGCGGCGCCGTGGCCGACGCGCAGGGTGCGCCGGGCCGCTTCGGCGGCCTCGTCCCAGCGGCCGAGGCTGTAGAGGCTCTCCGCCATGTTCCCGCAGACCCAGGCCTCGGTGTCCAGGAGCCGGGCCCTGCTGACGAGTTCGACCCCTTGTACGGCCAGTTCCACGGCTTCGCGGGACCGGCCCAGCGATTCGAGTTGAGAGGTGATGTTGATATGGGCGCGGCCCGCTACGACGGTGAGTCCGAGCTCGGTGGCGCGGTCCTTGACCGCGTTCAGTTCGGCGAGGCCGGTGGAGCCGTCACCGGAGTCCATGAGCAGGCAGCCGTAGGTGATCCGGGCGTTGAGCTCGGTCTCCTCGGCGCCGATCATCCGGGCGTACTCCACGGCCCGTTCGGCGGCGGCCAGGTTGCCGGGGCCCGGGTTGTGGAGCATGCCCCAGCCCGCGGCCCGGACGAGGACGTCGGCGTGCACCTGGGACGGGGGCAGCCCCTTGACCAGGTCCTGGGCGGTGGCTATCTCCTGCCAGCCGTCGCCCCGGCCGAGGTTGGCGACGAGGCGGGAGCGCTCGGTCCAGAACCAGGCGGCGCGCAGCGGGTCGCCGCCGTCCTCCTCCAGCATGCGCAGGGCGAGCTTGGTGAGCTTCAGGGCCCGTTCGCGTTCGCCGCCGTAGCGGGCGGCGACGGTGGCCTCGGCCAGCAGGTCGACGCGCTGGAGCGGGGTGGTGGCCGGGTCGCAGCCGCAGGGCGGGTACACCTCGGTGTAGTCGGCGGGGCGCAGCTCGGCGAGCACCTCGGCGGGGACGCTGTCCCACAGGTCCATGGCCCGTTCCAGCAGGCTGAGCTGCTCGGAGTAGGCGTGCCGGCGGCGGGCGGTGACGGAGGCGGCGAGGACGGCGGGCAGGGCCTTGGCGGGATCGTTGGCGGCGTACCAGTAGTTGGCCAGCCGGATGATCCGCTCCTCGGCGCGGATCAGGGCGTCGTCGGCCTCCATGGCCTCGGCGTAGCGCCGGTTGACACGGGCGCGTTCGCCGGGCAGCAGGTCGTCGCTGACGGCCTCGCGGACCAGCGAGTGGCGGAAGCGGTAGCCGTCGCCGTCGGCGGTGGCGAGGAGGATGTTGGCGCCGACGGCGGCGCGCAGGGCCTCGATGAGCTCGTCCTCGCCGAGCTGGGCGACGGCGAGCAGCAGCGGGTATTCGACGGTGGAGCCGCCCTCGGCGACGACGCGGACCACGCGCTGGGCGGCGTCGGGGAGGACCTCGACGCGGACGAGGAGCAGGTCGCGCAGGGATTCGGTGAGTCCGGTGCGGCAGCCGCTCTCGTGGGAGGCGACGAGTTCCTCGACGAAGAAGGCGTTGCCGTCGGAGCGTTCGAAGACGGAGTCGACGAAGGTCTCGTCGGGCTGCGAGGCGAGGATCCCGGCGAGCTGGCGGCGCACTTCTCCCCGGTTGAAGCGGGAGAGTTCGATGCGCCGGACGGTGCGGAGCCGGTCGAGTTCGGCGAGCAGGGGGCGCAGCGGGTGGCGGCGGTGGACGTCGTCGGCGCGGTAGGTGGCGACGAGGACGAGCCGGCCCCTGCCGAGGGTGCGGAAGAGGTAGGCGAGCAGGTGCCGGGTGGAGGTGTCCGCCCAGTGCAGGTCCTCCAGGACGAGCACGACGGTGCGGTCGGCGGCGAGCCGTTCCAGCATCCGGGCCGTCAGTTCGAAGAGGCGGGCGGTGCTCTCCTCGTCGTGCGGACCGCGGGGGGTCTCGCCGAGTTCGGGGAGGATGCGGGCGAGTTCGTCCTCCTGGCCGGCGGCCGCTGCGGCGAGTTCGGCGGGGAGCAGGCGGAGCAGGGTGCGCAGGGCGGTCGAGAACGGGGCGAAGGGAAGGCCCTCCGCCCCGATCTCCACACAGCCTCCGACGGCCACCACGGCTCCGTGGCGGGCGGCCTCGCCGAGGAACTCCTCGGTCAGCCGGGTCTTGCCGACTCCGGCCTCGCCCCCGATGAGGAGGGCCTGCGGTTCCTGGTCCGCGGCGCGGGTCAGGGCGTCGACGAGTACGGCCAGTTCGTCGGCTCGGCCGACGAACACCGGGCTGACAGATCTGGTTTCCACGTCGCCGAGCATTGCACACAGGTCCGTTCGGGCGGCACTGGTTACCGGTGCGCTTTTCATCTCGCGTCAGTCCACGTGGTGCGCGGCGCCGGTTACGCGGCCCGGGTGAAGAGGGTCCGGTGCCGGCTCACCGGCCTTTCGCGTTCCTGGCCGCGCGAGGAGGAGCGCCCGGCCTTCATGGCCTCGCTGGCCATCCGGTACCGGTCGGCCTCGCGGATGAGGTCGGCGCGGCGGGCGGTGGCGATCTCGTACTCGAACATCTCGTTCTCCCTGGTTGCTCTTCTCGGCACCTCGTTCGGTGTGATCCAAGATTCGCGTCCCAGGGGGGTGCGGCACATGGGGCTCATGCCGCATCTGTGGGACCCCGGGGGCCTTAGGCCGGGACCGCGGGTCCCTGAGGTGGGCTGGAGCCGCGCGGGGGCGGCGTAAGGCGGGGGTAAGGCGGTGCCTACTCGGCGGCCGTCGGCAGGGGGACGAGGAGGTCGAAGTACATGAGTCCGAAGAGCAGGACGCCGAGGGCGCCGAGGGCTACGGCGGCCCAGGAGACGGAGCGGACCCAGGCGGGGTGGACGCGGCCGGGGGCGCCGAAGGCGGGGGCCGCCAGGACGAGGGCGGCGAGGAAGAGGGCGAGGGCGGCGAGGAGGCCGTTGACGAGGGCGGTCATGTGCCAGGCGTCGCCGTACAGGGCGGCGATCTTCTCCTTGGCGGTGGTGGCGTTGGCCGACTGGATCTGGCCGATGAGGGTCTGGCGCTCGCCCATCACGCGGGACACCCAGCTGCCGCTGAGGGCGACGAGCCCGAGGCCGGCGGCGGTGACGGCGGAGGCCGCGGAGCCGACGCCGGTGGGCCGCTCGGGGGCCTCGTCGGCCTCCAGGTCGTCAGGGTCCTCGGCGTCGGTTTCGGCGGCCGGCCGGTCGGTTCCGGCGGTGGGGGCGGCGTTGTCCCCGGGCTCGGCCGGGGCGTCGGTGACCGGCTTGTCCTCGGCGGCGTCCGCCTCGGGAGCGGTGGGGGCGGCGGTCTTGGTGGTGTCCATGGCGGGCACCGTAGGCGGCGTTTCTGAGAGGCTCCTGAGAGGGCGTGCGGGGTGCCCGTCCCGGTGGGCCGCAGGCCCCGGCCGGTCAGCGGGACAGCTCGGCCGGTTCCGCCTGGTCCGCGTCCGGCCGCTGGGCCGGAAGTGCCGCACGGGGGCGGCACTCGGCGGGTTCGATACTGATCTTGGGCAGTCGCCGGTCCAGCCAGCCGGGGATCCACCAGTTCGCGCCGCCGAGCATGTGCATGAGCGCGGGGACGAGCAGGGTGCGCAGGACGAAGGCGTCGAGGGCGACGGCGGCGGCGAGCGCGATGCCGAACATCGCGATGATGCGGTCTCCGCTGAGCACGAAGGCCAGGAAGACCGAGATCATGATGACGGCCGCCGAGTTGATCACACGGCTGGTCTCGGCGAGGCCCACGCGCACGGCCCGCCGGTTGTCGCCGGTCTCCAGCCACTCCTCGTACATCCGGCTGACCAGGAAGACCTGGTAGTCCATGGACAGTCCGAAGAGCACCGACACCATGATCACCGGCAGGAACGGCTCGATGGGGCCGGCGCTGCCCAGGCCCAGCAGCTCGCTCCCCCAGCCCCACTGGAAGATCACGACGACGACGCCGAAGGAGGAGGCGACGGCGGCGACGTTCATGGCGGCCGCCTTGACCGGGATGCCGATGGAGCGGAAGGCCAGCAGCAGGAGCAGGCAGCCGAGGGCGATGACGACACCGACGAACAGCGGCAGCTTCCCGACGATCACCTCGGCGAAGTCGTCGTAGCCGGCCGTGACCCCGCCGACGTGGGCCTCCATGGAGCTGCCGTGTCCGGCGCGCGGGATGACGTCCTGGCGCAGGCGGTCGACGAGCTCGCTCGTGGCCCGGGACTGCGGGGCGGAGTCCGGGACGACCGTCAGGACGGCGGTGTCCCCGCTGCGGTTGAAGACGGCCGGGCCGGCGGAGGCGATGCCCTCGGTGGTGTGCAGGGCGTCGGCCAGCCGCTGGACGGCGACGCGGTCGCCCGCGCCGTCGAGCCGGGCGACGACCGTGAGCGGGCCGTTGACGCCCGGGCCGAAGCCGTCGGCGAGGAGGTCGTAGGCCTTGCGGGTGGTGGAGGTGGCCGGGTCGTTGCCCTGGTCGGAGGTGCCGAGGTGGAGCGAGAGGGTGGGCAGTGCGAGGACCGCCATGACGAGGGCGGCGACCAGGCCCAGGAGCTTGGGGTGGCGTTCGACGAAGGCCGACCAGCGGGCGGCGAGGCCGGTGGGCGCCTCGGGCCGGGGGCCTTCGGCGGCGAGCCTGCGGCGTTCGCGCCGGGACAGGGCCCGGGTGCCGATGTAGGAGAGGAGGGCGGGCAGCAGGGTGACGGAGGCCGCCACCGTCAGGACCACGGTCAGCGAGGCGGCGATCGCGACGCCGTTGAGGAAGTTGAGGCGCAGCACCAGCATGCCGAGCAGGGCGATGCAGACGGTGGCCCCGGCGAAGACGACGGCCCGGCCGGTGGTGGCGACGGCGTTCTCGGCGGCTTCACCGACCGTCAGTCCGCGGGCCAGGCCCTTGCGGTGCCGGGTGACGATGAAGAGGGCGTAGTCGATGCCGACGCCGAGGCCGACGAGGGTGCCGAGCATGGGGGCGAAGTCGGCGACGGCCATGGCGTGGCCGAGGAGGGTGATGCCGAAATAGGCGCTGCCGACGCTGACGAGGGCGGTCGCGATGGGCAGCAGGCTCGCGGCGAGGGAGCCGAAGGCGAGGAAGAGGACGACGGCGGCGATGACCACGCCGATGACCTCGGCGAGGTGGGGGCTGGGGGCCTGGGTCAGGCCGATGGCGCGGCCGCCGAGTTCGACCTGGAGGCCGCCGGCCTCGGTCTCGGGGTTCTTCGCCGCGTCGACGACGGCCCTGGCCTGGGCCTTGGGGACGGAGTCGGCCTGCCGGTCGAAGGTGACGACGGCGTAGGCGGTGCGCCCGTCGGGGCTGATCTGCGCGGCGTCGGCGGGGCCCGGTCCGTAGGGGCTGCTGACCGAGCCGACCCCGGGGAGGGCCGCGATGGTGTCCAGGGCCCGGCTCATGCGGCGTTGGACGTCGGGGTCCCGGGCCGTGCTGTGGTCCGGGGTCCGCCACACGATCGTGTCGGTGTCGCCGTCCTGGCCGTGGAAGCCGTCGCGCAGGAGGGCGTGGGCCTTGTCGGACTCCGTGCCGGGGACCTCGTAGTCGTTGGAGAACGCCGTTCCGGCGGCCGCGGCCGCGGCGGCCGTCCCGCCGAAGGCGAGCAGCCAGATCAGGACGGTGACCAGCCGGTGCCGCATGCACCACCGTGCGATTGCTGCCAACGGACGTGCTCCCTGGTGGTTCGGATCTTCAGCGGGAGTCGGCCCGACGCAAAGAACGCTTGAACTCGTGAAGTCGTGGACTGGTGAGTCGTGAACTTGTGAAAGGTCCGGCCGGAGTACGGCCAGGGTGCTTGGGTCTACACCTCGATTGACACGATCTCAGCGTTTCGTGATCGTTAGTCGCTTTCGTGTGCATCGTCACAGGTCTGCCCCGTCGGCGGGCCCGTCGACCCGGTAGCCCGGGACGGAGGGCCAGCGGACGGTGAGGACGACGGTGTCCTCCTCCGCGTACCAGGAGTGGTCGACGCCGCGGCCCCAGACCACGTAGTCGCCCTGTTCGGCGAGGACGACGGTGCGTCCGGGGAACTCCAGCCGGAAGCGGCCGCTGATCAGTACCTGGAGGGCGGTGCGCCGTTCGCCGGTGACCCAGCGTTCGCGCGCCTCACCCTTGGGGTGGACCCCCCACTTGATCTCGACGTCCTCGCTGTGGCGGGGGTCGCCCGGCGGCTTGAAGTGGCCCAGGAGCCAGCCGCGGTCGGCGGCGGCGTCGGGGGCGGCCTTGCCGGTGTGGATCGCGAGGTCGTCGTTCACGGAGTGAGGCTAATGCACTTGTGGGGGTGGCAGATCAGCTGATGAGCTGCGCGCATGACGATGGATCTTGATGAGCTGCTGAAGGTGCGCGACCGCTACGACACGGAGGTGCGGCGCGGTGCCGAGGGCCCGCAGGTGGAGCGGGCGGGCCGGGTCGTGCGGATCAGCGCGCCCGGCTGGAACGGCGTGGTGTGGTCGGACCTCGACGAGGACACGGCGGACGCGGAGATCGCGGCGCAGGTGGCGCACTTCGGCGCGGGCGGGCAGGCACCCGGCGGGCCGGTGTTCGAGTGGAAGCTGTACACCCATGACCGTCCGGCCGATCTCGCCGACCGGCTGCGCGCGGCGGGCTTCGTGCCGGAGCCGGCCGAGACGCTGATGGTGGGCCGTACCGCCGACCTGGCCGAGCTGCCGGTGGAGCCGCCGGCGGGGATCACCCTGCTGCGGGTGACGGACGAGGCGGGTGTGGACCTGATGATGGCCGCGCACGACCGGGCCTTCGGTGTCGAGCGGCCCCGGATCAAGGAGGAGGTGCTCGGCCGGCTGCGGGAGGACCCCGACTCCATCGAGGTCGTGGTGGCGATGGCCGGGGAAGTCCCGGTGAGCTCCGCGCGGATGGAGATGCGGCCGGGCAGCGACTTCGCCGGCCTGTGGGGCGGCGGCACGGACCCCGACTGGCGGGGCCGGGGCATCTACCGCCTGCTGGTGGCGCACCGCGCCCGGATCGCGGCCGAGCGGGGGATCCCGTACCTCCAGGTCGACGCCTCGGACGACAGCCGGCCGATCCTGGAGCGCCTGGGCTTCGGGGTGCTCGGCGTGACCGTCCCCTACATCTGGAAGGGCTGAGACCCATGGACGACAGCAAGCGCATCGGACCGCCCCTGACCGGGGACGAACGCGAGACCCTCCGCGCCTTCCTCGACTACCACCGGGCCACCCTCGCCTGGAAGTGCGAGGGGCTCACCGACGAGGAGCTGCGCCGCCAGGCCTCGCCGCCCTCCACCCTCTCCCTGCTGGGCCTGGTCCGGCACATGGCCGAGGTGGAGCGCCAGTGGTTCCGCCGCACGATCGGCGGCGACACGGACGTGCCGCACGTGTGGTCCGACGACCGCGACTTCCAGGCCGCCTACGAGACCTCCGGCGCCACCCGCGCCGAGGCCTTCGCCGCCTGGGAGGCCGAGGTCGAGCACTCCCGGGCCGTCGAGGCGGCAGCCGACTCCCTGGACGTGACGGCGTACGTGCCGAAGTGGGAGGAGGACGCCTCGCTGCGCCTGGTGATGCTGCACATGATCCACGAGTACGCCCGGCACAACGGCCACGCGGACCTCCTCCGGGAGGCCGTCGACGGCACGGTCGGCGCCTAGGACCCTCCGGCACCCGGCGGTCCGCTCTCCCCAGACCCCCTTATAGTTAGGCCAGCCTAACCTAAGATACTGGGGGAAGAGCGTGAGCGCTGTGACCACCGAGGCCTACGAGGTCTACCGCGACAGCTGGGGCATCCCGCACCTGCGCGCGTCCGACCCGCTCCGCCTCTCCTACGCCCAGGGCCGGATCACCGCCCGGGACCGGGCCTGGCAGCTGGAGGTCGAACGGCACCGCGCCCAGGGCTCCAGCGCCGCGTTCCTCGGGGCCGACTGCGTCCCCTGGGACCGCTTCGCCCGCCAGGCCCGTCTCGACGACACCGCCCGCCGGTGCTTCGAGGCCCTGGACCCGGACACGGCGGCCTGGGTCGGCGCCTACGTCGACGGGGTCAACGCGGGCCTGGCCGAGGGCGCGGCCCGCGACGGCCGTTTCGCGGCCGCCGGCCACACCCCCGCCCCCTGGGAGCCGTGGGTCCCGCTCTCGATCTGGATCGGCACCCACATCCTCTTCGCGGGCTTCGCCACCAAGCTCTGGCGCGAGCGCGTCGCCCGCGCCCTCGGCGACGGGGCCGCCACCCTCTTCGCGACCGACGGCCCCGGCACCGCCGGCAGCAACGGCTGGCTGGTTCCGGGCGACCGCACCGCCACCGGCGCGGCGATCATCGCGGGCGACCCGCACCGCTTCATCGAGGACCCCGGCGTCTACCAGCAGATCCGCCTGGCCTGCCCGGAGTACGACGTCCTCGGCCTGGCCGTCCCCGGCGTCCCGGGCCTGGCCCACTTCGGCCACACCGGATCCGTCGCCTGGGCCATCACCAACGCCATGGCCGACTACCAGGACCTCTACACCGAGCGGCTGCGCCCCGCGGCCTACGGGGTCGAGGCGCTGGGCCCCGACGGCGCGTGGGAGCCGGTCGCCCGCCACACCGAGACCATCACCGTGGCCGGCGGCGGGGACGTCGAGGTCGAGGTCCTGGAGACCGCCCGCGGCCCGGTGATCGTCAACGACGGCTGCGACACCCTCTCCCTGCGCTACCCGCCCCGCGTCCGCGCCGACCTCGGGTTCGCCGTGCTCCCCGCCCTGCTGCGCGCCCGCACCGTCGCCGACGTCGACCGCGCCCTCGACGGCTGGGCCGAGCCCGTCAACGTCGTGCACGCCGCCGACACGGCGGGCGGCCTGCTGCACCGCGTCGCCGGCGCCGTCCCGCTGCGCGAGGCCGCGAACCGGCTGCGCCCGGTGCCCGCCTGGGACGCCCGCCACGCCTGGCGGGGCTGGGCCGAGACCCCCGTCGAGCCGGTGCGGGGCTTCGCCGTCATGGCGAACGCGCGCGGCATCGCCTCCCCCCTCGGCGTGGAGTTCGCGCCCCCGCACCGCGCCGACCGGATCCGCGCCCTGCTCAGCGGCGCGGCCGACTGGTCACCGAAGGCGATGGCCGAGGTCCACCGCGACACCTACCTGGCCTCCGCCGCGCCGCTGCTCGCGCTGCTACCCGGCCCCGACGCCCTCTCCCCCGCCGCAGCCCGGCTCCGCGACCGGCTGCTGGCCTGGAACCGGCACATGGAGGCGGACAGCACAGACGCCGCCGCCTTCGCGGCCTTCCGTACGGCCGTCGTACGCCGTCTCGCGGCCGACCCCGTCTTCGCGGACCTGGCCGGCGCCCCCGGCGGCCCGGAGGTGTTCCACCCCTGGCTGTACCTGCTCCCCCGGGTCGGCTACGCCCTCGAAGGCCTGCTGACCACGCCCCTCCTGCCCGGACTGGACCGCGCGGCGCACGTCCGCGCCGCCCTGGAGGAGACGGCGGCGGACGCAGCCCCCGAGGCCGCCTGGTCGGACACCCACCGCCTGACGCCGTGGCAGGCCGTCCCGGACCCGGACGCCGTATGGCCCGGCCTGGGCGGCGACCACGACTGCGTCAACGCCACCTCCTCCGTCCCGGGCGTCACCGACACCGTCGCCCGCGCCTCGGCGGCCCGCTACGTATGGGACCTGGCCGACCGGGAGAACAGCCTCTGGGCGGTCCCGCTCGGCGCGGACGGCGTCACCGGCTCCCCCCACCACCGCGACCAGCTCCCGCTCTGGGCGCGCTGCGAACTCGTACCGGTCGTCACCGACTGGGCCCGTCTCACCAAGGAACCCTCATGACCCGCACCCCCGTCTACACCCACCCCGTCGAGGGGTTCGGCACCGTCTCCTTCACCCCCGTCGACCCCGCCGCCGACGCCGCGCTGATCCACAGCTGGGTCACCGAGGAGCGGGCCCGTTTCTGGGGCATGGGCGAGGCCGGCCGCGAGCTGGTGCAGGAGATCTACGAGGACGTGGACCGCCGCACCACCCACCACGCGTTCATGGTCAGCCTCGACGGGGAGCAGGTCGCGCTCTTCCAGACCTACGACTGCGCCGAGGACCGGGTCAGCGAGTGCTACGAGGTCCAGCCCGGGGACGTCGGCGTGCACCTGCTGCTCGGCCCCAGCGGCGGCGCGGCCCGGCGCGGGTTCACGGGGGCCCTGGTGGAGGCCTTCCTGACCTACCTGTTCACCGACGCGGGCGCGCAGCGGATCGTCGGCGAACCCGACGCCCGCAACGCCAAGGCCATCGCCCTCCTGGAGCGCACCGGCTTCGAGCTCGGCCCGGAGGTGGAGCTCCCGGAGATCGACCTCCCGGAGGTCTACCTCCCGGCCAAGCCCGCGCGCCTGGCCTTCCTCAGCCGGCCTGCCGCTGCTCGCTGAGGAACTCCGTGATCAGCGCGGCCCATTCGGCCGGACGCTCGGCGAAGGGGAGGTGCCCGGTGGGCAGCTCCGCGTACCGGGCGCCCGGCACGGCCTCGGCCAGCTCGCGCTGGAGCTCCAGGGGCACGAGCCGGTCCTCGGTGGTCGCGATCACCAGGGTCGGTACGGAGACCCCGGCGGCCTCCGCGCTCAGATCGGCCCCCTTGATCAGCTCGACGTGATCGCCCGCGCCCGCCGGGATGCCCGCGGCGGTCGCCCGCACCACCTCCTCGGCCTGCTCCGGGGTCAGCCCCTCCAGCACCGCCGGGTTCACCGCCAGCGGCACCACCAGCCGCGCCAGCAGGTCGTTCTCCCCGCGCGCCGCCAGCCCCGACCACAGGTCGCCGACCAGCTTCAGCCGGTTCCCTGCGCGGACGAAGGTGGCCGTGAGCACCAGCGCAGTGACCCGCTCGGGGTACCGGGCGGCGATCCTCAGCGCCACGTTCCCCCCGAGGGAGTACCCGAGCACGGCGAACGTCTCCAGCCCCTCGGCATCGGCGGCGGCCACCAGCTGATCGGCCAGCTCGTCCAGCCGGAGCGGCTCGTCCGCCTTCGGGGTCCCCCCGGTCCCGGGGTAGTCGACGCCGACGACGCTGTGCCCGGCCGCCAGTTCATCGAGGATCACCCCGAAGTTGCTCTCGACGGCACCGCCGCCGCCATGGGCCAGCAGCAGGCCGGGGCCGCCGCTCTCCTTGCGGACGGTACGGGCGTAGGCGGCGGTGGCGGTCGTGATGACGGACATGGCAGTCCCCCTCGGCATTTCTGTAGCGGTCGTTACGGATTGAACGATACACAGATTCCGTAACGATCGCTACAGAAGTCGCCCGTACAAGGGTTTTGTACGGGTGGCGTACGTGCGGTTCGCGAGTCAGCGGGGCCGCAAGAGGGGAAAGTGTCCGGCATGCCCCAACGCAACAGGCCCCAGCGCAACGCCTCTTGGAAGGTCGTCGGCGTCCTGCTGGCCCATCAGCGCAAACTCTCCGGACTCACCCAGGCCAAGCTGGCCGAACTGGCCCACTGCGACGTGGAGTCCATCGCCTCCGTGGAACAGGGCCGCCGGCCGCTGTCCGTGAAGATGGCCCAAGTCCTGGAGCCCCACCTCGACGCGAAGGGGGCCGTACTCAACGCGGCGGCCGCGGTCCCGCGCCGCGAGCGATATCCGGCTTTCGCGCGGGAGTACATGGAGCACGAGGAGGAGGCCCTGAGCCTGCTCTGGTACGAGAACGCGGCCATTCCCGGCCTACTCCAGACCCCGGAGTACGCGGCGGCGGTATTCGCCAACTTCTACCCGCCGATGCCCGCCGACCAGATCGCCCAGCAGACGGATGACCGTATCGCCCGACAGAAGCTCTTCCAGCGCAAGCCGCAGCCGCCGGTGATGCACTTCATCATCGAACAGTCCGTACTGGAGCGCCCCATCGGCGGCCGGGAGGTCCTGCGGGGGCAGCTACGCCACCTGCGCACGATGTCCGAACTCCCCTTCGTAGGGCTCCAGATCATCCGCACCGACCGCGAAACCCACGCGGGCCTCGCCGGCCCCATGATCCTCCTGGAAACCCCCGACCACGACCAACTCGGCTACCTGGAAGGCCAGCACGTGAGCTTCCTCCAGGACGACCCCGACGAGGTCCATCTCCTCCATCTCAAATATGGGATGCTGCGTTCGCAGGCGCTCTCGATTGAGGACAGCAAGAGCCTGCTGGACGACCTGCTAGGAGAGTCATGACGCACCAACTGGCCTGGTTCAAGTCGAGTTACAGCAGCGACGCGGGCGGCGACTGCGTCGAAGTCGCCTACAACTGGCGGAAGTCGAGCTACAGCAGCGACGCCGGTGGAGCTTGCGTCGAGGTGGCCGCCCACCCCGCCGCCGTGCACGTCCGGGACTCCAAGGTCGCCGACGGCCCCGTCCTGACGGTCACGCCCACCACCTGGGCCGCCTTCGTCGGCAGCACCACCCGCTGAGCCCACCCCTTCAGTCGGACGACGACACCCCGAGGTCCGCCCGCATGGCCGCCCGCATCTCCCGGAGCAGGACCCAGATCTCCTGCTGGGCCCGGGAGACCGTCGCCATCGTCTCGCCCGCCTCGGGGGCGTCCCGTTCCAGGCGCTTGACCTGCCCGTAGACCAGGTTCAGGGCGTGGTTGACATCGGTCGCGGGGCCCAGCACCGCGTCCGGGGCGATCATCTGCGCCTCGGAGTACGTGTCCCGGTGCGCGGACTTCGCCGCGTCGAGCGCCTCGCGGTCCGCGTCGCCGGCCCCGCCCTCCCGCATGACGTGCAGGTGGCGGTTGAGGGCGGTGGTGAACTGCCGGGAGTCCCGGTTGAGGGCCGTGTAGCAGGCGCGCCGCAGCGCCAGGTTCTCCCG
The DNA here is from genome assembly GCF_040648015.1 of Streptomyces sp. NPDC029216. Classification (NCBI taxonomy): domain Bacteria; kingdom Bacillati; phylum Actinomycetota; class Actinomycetes; order Kitasatosporales; family Streptomycetaceae; genus Streptomyces; species Streptomyces sp. NPDC029216. The sequence goes on from NZ_JBEZWL010000003.1 coordinate 156,507, forward strand.
TACCTCCTCGTGAGCGCGTACGAGGTCTATCTCCCGCCGCTTGGCCCGCTCCGCGCCCCGCTGCGTGAGCAGCGCCCCGCCCAGGGTCCCCGCGACACCCACGACGGCGATGACCATCGCCCCGATCTCCACCCCGTTCCCCCTCCGCACAGAAGACACAGAAGAGGCGGCCCGTACCGATCGGGTCGATCGGTACGGGCCGCCGTGCTCACAGCCGTCCGGAACTACTCGGAGACGCCGAGCTTCTCCAGGATGAGTTCCTTGACGCGGGCCGCGTCGGCCTGGCCGCGGGTGGTCTTCATGACCGCGCCGACCAGGGCGCCGACGGCGGCGATCTTGCCGCCGCGGATCTTGTCGGCGATGGCCGCGTTGCCCGCGATGGCCTCGTCCACGGCCGCGCCGAGCGCGCCCTCGTCCGAGACGACCTTCAGGCCGCGCTTCTCGACGACCTCGTCCGGGGTGCCCTCGCCGGCGAGGACGCCCTCGATGACCTGGCGGGCCAGCTTGTCGTTCAGGTCGCCGGCCGCGACCAGGGCCGCGATCCGGGCCACCTGGGCCGGGGTGATCGGCAGCTCGTCGACCGAGACGCCCTGCTCGTTGGCGTTGCGGGCGAGCTCGCCCATCCACCACTTGCGGGCGGCGGCCGAGTCGGCGCCCTCCTCGATCGTGGCGACGATGGAGTCCACCGCGCCCGCGTTGAGGATGGACTGCATGTCGTGCTCGCTGACGCCCCACTCCTCGCGGAGGCGGTTGCGGCGCAGGCGCGGCATCTCCGGGAGGGCGGCGCGCAGCTCCTCGACCCAGGCGCGGGCCGGGGCGACGGGGACCAGGTCCGGCTCGGGGAAGTACCGGTAGTCCTCGGCGTTGTCCTTGATGCGGCCGGCCGTGGTGGAGCCGTCCTCCTCGTGGAAGTGCCGGGTCTCCTGCACGATCGAGCCGCCCGACGAGAGCACCGCCGCGTGGCGCTGGATCTCGAAGCGGGCCGCGCGCTCGACGGAGCGCAGCGAGTTGACGTTCTTCGTCTCCGAGCGGGTGCCGAATTCCTTCGTCCCGTTCGGGCGCAGCGACAGGTTCACGTCGCAGCGCATCTGGCCCTTGTCCATCCGGGCCTCGGAGACGCCGAGGGCCTTGATGACCTCGCGGAGCTCGGCCACGTACGCCTTGGCGACCTCGGGGGCCCGCTCGCCCGCGCCCTCGATCGGCTTGGTGACGATCTCGATGAGCGGGATGCCGGCGCGGTTGTAGTCCAGCAGGGAGTGGGACGCGCCGTGGATACGGCCGGTGGCGCCGCCGACGTGCAGCGACTTGCCGGTGTCCTCCTCCATGTGGGCGCGCTCGATCTCCACGCGGAAGATCTCGCCGTCCTCCAGCTGGACGTCCAGGTAGCCGTTGAAGGCGATGGGCTCGTCGTACTGGGAGGTCTGGAAGTTCTTCGGCATGTCCGGATAGAAGTAGTTCTTCCGGGCGAAGCGGCACCACTCGGCGATCTCGCAGTTCAGCGCGAGACCGATCTTGACGGCGGACTCGACGCCGATCGCGTTGACGACCGGGAGCGAGCCGGGGAGACCCAGGCAGGTCGGGCAGGTCTGCGAGTTGGGCTCGGCGCCCAGCTCGGTGGAACAGCCGCAGAACATCTTGGTCTTGGTGCCGAGCTCGACATGGACCTCAAGGCCCATGACGGGGTCGTACGACGCGAGGGCGTCTTCGTACGACAGCAGTTCGGTGAAGGTGGTCACGGTGAAACTTTCCCTCTCAGCCCAGCAGGACGTCGTCGTCGCCCAGGCGCTTCAGCTCGCGGTACAGGATCGCGAGGCCGGTGACGATGGCGGCGGCGGACACGACGGCGTCGACGAGCTGCAGCGTGTCGTGCTCGGTGCGGGCCTTGCGGGCCTGCTTGATCACGCTGATGGCACCGAAGGCGGTGGTGCCCATCGACAGGTAGGTCCCGGCCTTCGACTTCTTGAAGCCCTTGGCCTTGGACAGCGCACTCGAACTCACAGCGACGGAGCCTCCTCAAGCAGCGGGTGGCCCCAGCGCTCGACGAAGGCGGCCTCGACGGCCGCGCCGACCTTGTACAGACGGTCGTCCTTCATCGCCGGGGCGATGATCTGCAGACCGACCGGCAGGCCGTCCTCCGGGGCCAGGCCGCAGGGGAGCGACATGGCGGAGTTGCCGGCCAGGTTGGTCGGGATGGTGCAAATGTCAGCGAGGTACATCGCCAGCGGGTCGTCGGTGCGCTCACCGATGGCGAAGGCGGTGGTCGGGGTCGTCGGGGAGACGATCACGTCGACCTGCTCGAAGGCCTTCTCGAAGTCCTTCGTGATGAGCGTGCGGACCTTCTGGGCGGAGCCGTAGTACGCGTCGTAGTAGCCGGAGCTGAGCGCGTACGTGCCGAGGATGATGCGGCGCTTGACCTCGTCGCCGAAGCCGGCTTCGCGGGTCAGGGCGGTGACGTCCTCGGCGGACTTGGTGCCGTCGTCGCCGACGCGCAGGCCGTAGCGCATGGCGTCGAAGCGGGCCAGGTTGGAGGAGGCCTCGGACGGCGCGATCAGGTAGTACGCGGCCATGGCGAGGTCGAAGGACGGGCAGTCCACCTCGACGACCTCGGCGCCGAGCTCCTTGAGGAGCTCCACCGACTCGTCGAAGCGCTGGGTGACGCCGGCCTGGAAGCCCTCGCCGCGGAACTGCTTGACCACACCGACGCGCATGCCGGCGACGGAGCCGTTGCGGGCGGCCTCGACGACCGGCGGGACCGGGGCGTCGATGGAGGTGGAGTCGAGCGGGTCGTGGCCGGCGATGACCTCGTGGAGGAGGGCCGCGTCCAGGACCGTACGGGCGCACGGGCCGCCCTGGTCGAGGGAGGAGGAGAAGGCCACCATGCCGTAGCGGGAGACGCCGCCGTAGGTGGGCTTCACGCCGACGGTACCGGTGACGGCGGCGGGCTGGCGGATGGAGCCGCCGGTGTCCGTGCCGATGGCGAGCGGGGCCTGGAAGGCGGCCAGGGCGGCCGCGGAGCCGCCGCCGGAGCCGCCGGGGATCTTGGTCAGGTCCCAGGGGTTGCCGGTGGCGCCGTACGCGCTGTTCTCGGTGGAGGACCCCATGGCGAACTCGTCCATGTTGGTCTTGCCGAGGATGACGACGTCGGCTTCCTTGAGCTTGCGCGTCAGGGTGGCGTCGTAGGGCGGGATCCAGCCTTCGAGGATCTTCGAACCGACGGTGGTCGGAACGCCGACCGTGGTGAAGATGTCCTTCAGGGCGAGCGGGACGCCGGCCAGCGGGCCGAGCTTCTCGCCCGCGGCGCGCTTGGCGTCGACGGCACGGGCCTGCGCGAGGGCGCCCTCGCGGTCGACGTGGAGGAAGGCGTTGACCTTCTCGTCGGTCGCGTCGATGCGGGCGAGGTGGGCCTCGGTGACCTCGACGGCCGTGAGCTCGCCGGAGGCGATCTTCTCGGCGGTCTGGGCGGCCGTCAGCTTGATGATGTTCGTGTCAGCCATGGTGATTAGTCCTCCCCCAGGATCTGCGGCACCTTGAAACGCTGCTGCTCCTGGGCGGGAGCGCCGGAAAGCGCCTGCTCGGGGGTGAGCGAGGGACGGACCTCGTCCGCGCGCATGACGTTCGTCAGCGGGAGCGGGTGGGAGGTCGGCGGGACGTCTTGGTCGGCGACCTCGGAAACGCGGGCGACCGCGCCGATGATGTCGTCGAGCTGTCCTGCGAAGTGGTCGAGCTCTTCGCTCTTCAGCTCCAGACGTGCCAGCCGAGCGAGGTGGGCGACCTCCTCGCGCGTGATGCCAGGCATGCGGCGATCCTCTGGGGGTGGTGAGTGTGTAGTTTCGGGCCCAATCCTATGGGGCCCGGCCCCGGACCTGGTAAACGGTTTGGGCTCCGCCCCCAGAGACCCCCACGCCTCGAACACCGGCGGGGCTGGAAATTCGCTGATTCAGCAGCCGTTCGGTGGCTTCACGTACAGAGGCCAGGTCGTGCA